>JBKGUS010000608.1:0-3529 GCA_046462295.1 Thermoleophilaceae bacterium
GCCACCCCGGGAGCGCCGCCGAAGCCGGTGCCGCCGCGGCCGCCTCCCGCGCCGCCGAAGCCCGCGCCGCCCCCCTCGCCCTCCGGGGCGATCGCCTCCGCTCCGCCGCCGGCAGCCGCCAGCAGGCCGTCCATCTGGCGCAGCCGCTCGCGCTCCGCGAGCAGGGACTCCTTCTCCTGCTCGGTCGGGCCGAGGGCGTCGATCTCCTCGATCTCGAAGGCGAGCAGGTCGAGGTCGCGAACCCGGGTGCCGGCACGCTCGCGGAGCTCCGCCAAGCGGCGCTCCAGCTCGCGCACCTGCGCGTGGGCGAGCGAGAGTTCCTCCCGGGCGGCGAGGTGGTCACGGCCGCAGAAGCCGTCGAGCAGATCGAGCTGAGCGGACGCGAGCGTGAGGCGGCGGTGCTCGTGCTGCCCGAAGAACGCGAGGAGGCGGCCACCCAGGATCTGGAGGTCGGCCGCCGTGGCCGAGCGACCCTGGACGAAGGCCCGCGTGCGCCCGCCGCCGCCGACGCGCCGCGCGAGGACGATCTCGGCCGGCGCCGAAGCGCCCGCCGCCGGGGTACTCGCGGCCGAGCCGTCCTCCCGCGAGCCGTGCGCAGCCGCGCCGTCCGCGCCCGAGCCGTCCTCCGGCGAGCCGTCCGGCGCCTGACCATCCGCTCCCGCTTGGCCCTCCTCGTCCTCCATCCCGATCCGCTCGCGCAGCTCCGCCAGCTCGGGCTCCTCCAGCAGCCCCGGCGGCAGCTCGAACACACCTTCCACGTACGCCTCACGCGCGCCCGGGCGCACGATCCCGGGGCGCGGCTTTCCGCCCAGCAGCAGGTCCAGGGCGTGCGCCAGCACGGTCTTTCCCGCGCCCGTCTCCCCCGTGATCGCCGTCAGTCCCGGGCCGGGACGCAGCTCGGCCCGCTCGATCAGCAGCAGGTTCTCGATGCGAAGCTCGGAGACCACCAAGCAGGTGTAGCAGCGACGCCCGACGGAGCGGCCCGGCTGTAACGGTCTAGTAGGAGAGACGCCCGAACTTGTCGCGCAGGCGGTGGTAGAAGGTCGCGCCCGGCGCCTGCGCCAGCAGCGCCTGCCGGTGTGCGAACCGGATCGGCATGGACCCCTCCGGTGCCAGCGCGCCCACCGCGCGGCCGTCCGTGATCACGTCGACCTCGTCGGACCGCGACCGGTTCGTCACCTCCAGCCGGTTGCCCGGCGCCACCACCAGCGACCGCGCGGTGAGCGTGTGCGGAGCGATGAACGACACGATGTACCCCTCCACGCCCCACGCCAGCACGGGACCGCCGTTGGCCAGGTTGTAGCCCGTCGACCCGGCGGGGGTGGACACCACGAGGCCGTCGCAGCGCACCTCGCCGAGCTCCTCCCCCTCCACCGAGTAGGCCAGCTCCGCCACCCGCCCGTTGTGCCGGCGGTGGAACGAGACGTCGTTGACCGCGAGCTCCTCGCCGCCGTCGAGCTTGGCCAGCAGCCCCGGCAGCGCCATCACGTCGAACTCACCCTCGAGGGCGCGCCGGACGCCGTCGTCCAGCTCCCATGGCTCCACGGTGGCGAGGAAGCCGATCGCCCCGTAGTTGATCGCGAACACCGGCACCTCCGTGCCGGCGAAGTTCCTCAGGTGGGTGAGGATCGTCCCGTCGCCCCCCAGCACCACGGCCAGGCCCGTGTCGAGCACGGTCTCGTCCGATGGCGCCTCCACGGCGCCGGGCACCAGCCCGTGCTTCTCGATCTCTCCCCCGGGAAGCCGCACCTCCACGCCCGCTTCCTTCGCGAGCTGCACGATCCGGCGCAGCGCGGGCCCGGTGTCCCCCGGCCGCGTGTGGCTGAAGATGGTGATCGAGGCCGGCTTCACGGCTCGGCCGTCCGCGCTGCCGCCTCCAGGTCCTCGACCGCCCCCGGCCGGCCTGCCTCCGCCAGCCAGACGAAGCTCTCCCGGTTGCCCGCCGGGCCCGGGAGCCCGGACGAGGCGAAGCCCATCACCGCCGCGCCCGTCTCCGTCCGCGCCGCCTCCGCGACCGTCACGAGCGCCGCGCGCCGGTCGTCCGGCGAGCGGACCACTCCACCCTTCCCCACGAGCTCGCGACCCACCTCGAACTGGGGTTTCACAAGCGCGAGGCAGTCGAACCGCTCGGCGGCGCATGCCAGCACGGCGGGCAGCACCTTGGTGAGCGAGATGAACGAGACGTCGGCCACCACGAGGTCCGGCCGGTATGGCAGCTCGTCAGGGGCGAGGAAGCGGGCGTTGTGGCGCTCCACCACCACCACCCGCGGGTCCTCGCGAAGGTTCCAGTGGAGCTCGCCGTACGCCACGTCGAGCGCGATCACCGAGGCGGCCCCCCGCTGGAGCAGGCAGTCCGTGAAGCCGCCCGTGGAGGCGCCCACGTCCAGCGCCATGCGCCCGCCCACGTCCAGCCCGAGAGCATCGAGCGCGTTGGCCAGCTTGACGCCCCCGCGCGAGACGAAGGCCGGCCGCTCGGCGACCTGCACGTCGGCGTCCTCGGCAACCATCTCGCCCGGCTTGCGCGCCGGGCGGTCGCCCACGCGCACGTCTCCCGCCATCACCGCCGCCGCGGCACGAGAGCGGGTCTCGTAGAGCCCCCGCTCGGCCAGCAGCGTGTCGAGCCGCCGCTTCAAGGTGAGCGGAGAGTACCCGCGCTCGCTCTGTGACCCACATCACACATCGGCCTGACTCGCCGCGTAGCCTCGAAGCAGCGATGACCTTTCTCAGGCTCATTCCGCTGGCCCTGCGGTCCGGCCTGCTCATGGTCGCCGGCGCGGGGCTGATCGCCGCACCGTTCGCGCTCGGAGTCGACGCCGCGGCCCTCGTGACCGCCGTCGGGATCGGCGGGATCATGGTCGCCCTCGCGGTCGCGGGCACCGACTCGAGCGGACGGGGCACGCTGCCCGTGTCCGCCCAGGCGGTGTACGACCGCGGGATCGCAGTCGGCCTCATGCTGACGGCCCTCATCTTCGGGGCTGCGAGCGAGACCGAGGCGGCACTGATGTTCGGGATCGCCGGCGCCGCGGCACTGATCGTCACGTCGATCACGCGCTACAGCGCCCGTCCAGTCTGACCAAGAACTTCCTCTCACACAACCAAATACGCATCACTCCTCCCTCAGGAAGCGGCTCCGCGAAAGCGGGGCCGTTTCCGCGTCTGTGGTACCTCCGCGAAAGCGGGGCCGTTTCCGCGTCTGTGGTACCTCCGCGAAAGCGGGCCGGGGGCACCTGCGAGACTGCCTGGCTCCGCATGACCACCCACCGCTACGAGACGCGCCTCCGCTGGACCGGCTCCACCGGGCTCGGCTGGGACCACTACGACCGCGGCCATTCGGTCACAGCGCCACCGGCCGAGCAGGAGATCGGGCTCACGACCGGCGAGTCGAAGGGCGACCCGGCCGTCCTCAACCCCGAGCAGCTCGTGGTGATGGCCGCCTCGTCCTGCCAGATGCTCATGTTCCTCCACCTGGCCGCGAAGGCCCGCATCGACGTGGTCGAGTACGAGGACGACGCGACCGCCCTGATGCCGG
>JBKGUS010000609.1:0-6414 GCA_046462295.1 Thermoleophilaceae bacterium
GAAGCCCTCGTAGCGGCCCGACAGCACGGTCAGGTTCTGCTCGGCGGCCAGCTCGGAGGCGAGCGCGTCGTCGAACTGCCGCCCACCGGCAGAGAGGGCAACGGTGCGGTGCGGTGGCGGCGCCGATCCGTAGCGAGCGACCAGCGCCGCCTCCACCACGTCCACGCGGATGACCATCCCTGCCCCGCCGCCGTACGGCGTGTCGTCCACCTGCCCTGCCTTCAGCGGCGTCGTGGCGCGCAGGTCCACGGTCTCGAGCGAGTGCCCGAGCGACAACGCGTTTTGCACGTGCCGCTGCTCGAGGAACCACTCGAACCACGACGGGAACAGGGTGACGACGTCGATCTTCATCCGAGGAAGTCCTCGTTCACCACGATCTCGCCGGGGCCGACCGACCGGATCGCGTCCGAGACGAACGGCACGAGCACGCCGTCCGAGAGTTCGAGGACCGAGCACGACGGGCCATCCAGCACGCGGACGACGTGACCGTGACCAGGGACGGAGCAGTGAAGCAGGTCCGACGCGAGCCACTCCTCGTTGCCGAGCTGTTCGTCCACGAGGAGGAGCTCACCGCGAAGCGCGCCGGGATCGTCCACGTCCGAGAGCCGGATCAGCGGGCGGTCATCGGTGCCCGCTCGTCGCAGGACGGTGTGGGTTCGGTCGCCGATGACGACGCCGGTGTTGGCGGAGAGTGGATGAGAAGCCCCATCCACATAGAAGCTCCCATCCCGGCCGTGCGGCTTCCCCACGCGGCCGGCGGTCACGAGCGTCAATCGACGACGTCGACCAGCACGCGGTTCCCGTCCCGCGCCGCCGCAGCCTTCATGACCATCCGAAGCGCGGCCACGGTGCGGCCGCCGCGGCCGATCACCTTGCCGGCCTCGTCGTCGGCCACGTGCAGCTCGAGGACGATCGTCCCGTCCTCCTCGTCGAACCCCTCGACCCTCACCTCGTCCGGCTTGTCGACGAGCGACCGGGCGAGGTATTCGAGCAGGTCCTCCACTATCCGGAGGAGGCGGCGCTCTTCGCGCGCGCCTTCATGAGCTGCTTCACGGTGCCGCTCGGCTGGGCGCCGCGGTCGAGCCAGTGCTGCAGGCGCTCCTCGTCGATCACGATCGTCGAGGGCTCCGTCTGCGGGTTGTACTGGCCGATCGTCTCGATGAAGCGGCCGTCGCGCGGGGAGCGCTGGTCGGCCACCACGACGCGCCAGATCGGGTTCTTCTTGCTGCCCACGCGGGTCAGTCGGACTCGTACAGCCATAAGCAGCGAATGAGCTTAGCGACCGCCGGCCAGCTGTTGCAGCGACGGCATCTTCCCGCTCGCCACCTGCTTCATCAGCTTCTTCATCTGGGAGAACTGCTTCACGAGCTGCGACACGGCCTGCACGTTCGTCCCCGACCCCCGCGCGATCCGGCGCCGCCGCGACCCGTCGATGATCTTCGGGTTGGCGCGCTCCTCGGGCGTCATGGACAGGATGATCGCCTCCAGCCGGTCGAGCTCCTTCTCGTCCACATTGAGGTTGCCGAGCTGGCTCCCTACCCCCGGCATCATCCGCAGCAGGTTGCCGATCGGCCCCATCCGGCGCACCTGCTTCATCTGTTCGAGGAAGTCGTCGAGCGTGAACTGCTCCTTGCGGATCTTGCGCTCGAGGTCCTGCGCCTGGCGCTCGTCCATCTGGCGATCGGCCTTCTCGACGAGCGTCATCACGTCGCCCATGCCGAGGATGCGCTGCGCCATCCGGTCCGGGTGGAAGCGCTCGAAGTCGCCCAGCTTCTCGCCGGTCGACGCGTACAGCACCGGCTTCCCGGTCACCGCCTTGACGGACAGCGCCGCGCCGCCGCGGGCGTCGCCGTCGAGCTTCGACAACACGACGCCGTCGAAGTTCGCGGTCTCGGCGAACTGCTCCGCCACCGCCGTGGCGTCCTGGCCGGTCATGGCGTCCACCACCAGCAGCACGTTGTGCGGCTTGGTGCGCTTCTTGATCTCCGCGAGCTCCTTCATGAGCTCCTGGTCGATGTGCAGGCGGCCGCTCGTGTCGACGATCAGCGCGTCGCGCCGCTCGCGCTTCGCCTGGTCGAGCGCCCACTCGGCGATGTCGACCGGATCGCGGCCGGTGCCCTGCTCGTACACGTGGGCGCCGGCCTGGCCAGCGACCTTGATCAGCTGGTCCACGGCGGCGGGGCGGTACACGTCGCAGGCCGCCACCGCCACGTCCATCCGATGTTCCTCGCGCAGGTGGCGCGCGAGCTTGGCGCAGGCGGTCGTCTTGCCCGAGCCCTGCAGGCCCGCCATCAGGATCACCGTCGGCCCGGGCTTCGCGAAGGCCAGCTCGCGGCCCGAGCCGCCCATCAGCTGGGTCAGCTCGTCGGACACGATCTTCACGACCTGCTGGCCGGGGTTCAGCGACTCGAGCACCTCTGCCCCGAGCGCGCGCTCCTTCACCGCGGCCGTGAACTGCTTGACGACCTGGAAGTTGACGTCCGCCTCGAGCAGGGCGAGGCGGATCTGGCGCATCGCCTTGTTGACGTCGTCCTCGGTGAGCTTGCCGCGCGAGCGGACGTCGCCGAGGGCGGCCTGGAGGCGTTCTGAGAGCGTGTCGAACACGGCCCGTTGAGGCTAGCGCCCGGCGCTAGTCGGGCGGCGGGAGCGCCGGACCGGACGAGCCCTCGTCGCCGGCCGACGGCGGGTCGGAGCGCTCGGGGGCAGTGGACCCGCCGCGCGCCGAGTCGAGCGCGCCGCCCAGCGTCGAGAGCGCGTTCGTCACCTCGCTCGGGATGATCCACAGCTTGCTCGCCTCGCCCTGAGCGATCTGCGGGAGCACCTGGAGGTACTGGTAGGCCAGCAGCTTCGGGTCGGGGTTGCCCTCGTGGATCGCCCTGAACACGGTCTCGATCGCCTTGGACTCGCCCTCGGCGTTGAGGCGCTGGGCCTCGCGCTGGCCCTCGGCGCGGAGGATCGCGCTCTGCTTCTCGCCCTCGGCGGTGAGGATCTGCGACTGCTTGACGCCCTCGGCCTGGAGGATCGCCGCGCGGCGGTCGCGCTCGGCGCGCATCTGCTTCTCCATCGCCTCCTGGATCGTCCCGGGCGGGTCGACAGCCTTCAGCTCGACGCGGTTGACGCGGATGCCCCAGCGGCCGGTGGCCTCGTCGAGCACCACGCGCAGCTGCGAGTTGATCTCGTCACGCGACGTCAGCGTCTGCTCGAGCGTCATGCCGCCGATCACGTTGCGCAGCGTCGTGACGGTGAGCTGCTCGATCGCCTGGATGTAGTTCGCGATCTCGTAGGTCGCGGCCTTCGGGTCGGTCACCTGGTAGTAGATGACCGTGTCGATGTTCACGGTCAGGTTGTCCTCGGTGATGACGGGCTGTGGCGGGAACGAGACCACCTGCTCGCGCAGATCGATCAGCGGCCGCACGCGGTCGATATACGGGATCACGAGCGCGAGCCCCGGCTCGAGCGTGCGCATGTAGCGGCCGAGGCGCTCGACCACGCCCGCACGCGCCTGCGGCACGATCCGGATCGCTCGCGCCAGCGTGACCAGCACGAGGAACGCGATCGCCAACAGGACTATCAGGCCAGCGGTCATCTCAGGTCCTCCCTCATTCGGCGACGAGCGCCGTGGCGCCGTCGATCAGCATGACGTCGACGTGGCTGCCCGGCTCGTAGACCGCGGCATCGTCGTAGGCGCGGGCGCTCCAGACCTCGCCGCGGATCTTCACCTGGCCGGAATCGGCGTTCACGCGCTCGACGACGAGCGCGCGCTCCCCCACGAGCGCCGCGGTGCCGCTCTTGAGCGCCGCCGGCGTTCGCAGGTGCCGCCGGGCGATCGGCCGCACAACGGCCAGCGAGGCGGCCGAGCCGAGGATGAAGACGGCTAACTGGATCTCGACCCCTGCGCCGATCGCGCCGACGATCGCCGCCAGCACCGCAGCGATCGCGATCGGGCCGAGGAAGAAGCTGAGCGTGAATATCTCCCCGACGCCGAGCGCGGCGGCGACGATCATCCATACGACCCAGTCAGGCATGTACGTGATCCTAGGTGGCCGCGTGCGCCGGCGGAAGGGAGCGTCAGCGCGACGACCGGTCGAGCGCGCCCTCGACGTCCGCGACCAGATCGGCCGTCGTCTCGATCCCGACGCTCATGCGGATGAAGCCCTCCCCCACGTCGTTGCCCGGCCAGCGGGCGCGGCGCTCGGCGGACGAATGCACGCCGCCGAAGCTCGTGGCGTCGGCGAACAGCGCGCACTCCGCGAGGAAGCGCTCGGCGCGCTCGCGACTGCCGAGATCGAATCCGATGACGGATCCGAAGCGAGCCATCTGCCGCGCGGCCACCTCGTGGGCCGGGTCGCCGGGACGACCCGGGTAGCGGACGCCGGTGACGTCGTCGCGCCCGGCGAGCATCTCGGCGAGCTCCAGGGCGGAGGCGCACTGGCGCTCGAGCCGGACGTCGAGGGTCGCAAGCGAGCGGTGCGCCAGCCAGGTCTCGAACGGCCCGGCGATCCCGCCGCCGGTGGTCCGCCACGACCGCAGTGGCTCCGCGGCCGCGTCGTCGCGGACTGTTACGTGCCCCAGCAGCAGGTCCGAGTGGCCACTCACGTACTTCGTGTCGCTCGAGACCGTGAAGTCCGCGCCGAGCGCCAGCGGGCGCTGCCCGATCGGGGTCGCGAGCGTGTTGTCGACCGCCACGCGCGCGCCGGCCGCACCCGCGCGCTCGCAGGCCGCGCGGATGTCGCATACCTCGAGCTCGGGGTTCGACGGCGACTCGATCCACACGAACGTCGCGCCATCGATCGCGTCGATGAACGACGGGCCGGAGCGTGCAAGCCGTATCTCCACGCCAAGCGGCGCGAGCCGCTCCTCGGCCAGGCTGCGGACGGTCGGATAGCCGTCGGCCGGCAGCAGCAGGACGTCGCCCGGGCCGACGCTCGTGAGCAGCACCGCGGCCGACGCGGCCATCCCGGACGCGAATACGACCGCCGTGCCGCCGTCGAGCTCCCCGAGTGCCGCCTCGTAGCGGGCCCAGGTGCGGTTGCCGTAGCGGGCGTAGGCCGCGTCGCCGACCGGGTCGCCGCTCGTGTGGTAGATCGAGGCGAACTCCGGCCCCGGCAGCAGCGGGTCGCCGGCGCGCGGCTCGGGGAGGCCCGCGTGGACGGTGCGGGTGCCGTCGCCGCGCGCCACGTCAGACCTCGAGCAGGGCGCGCGCGAAGTCGTCGGGGTCGAACGGGCGCAGGTCCTCGAGCGCCTCGCCGATCCCGATCAGCTTCACCGGCACGCCGAGCTCCTGGGCGATCGCGAGCGCGATGCCGCCCTTGGCGGTTCCGTCGAGCTTCGTCAGGACGATGCCGTCGACCTGGACCGCCTCGCGGAACAGCATCGCCTGGCGCAGGCCGTTCTGCCCGGTGGTCGCATCGATCGTGAGCAGCGTCTCGTGCGGGGCACCCGGCAGCTGCTTCTCGATCACCTTGCGCACCTTGCGCAGCTCGTCCATCAGGTGCTGCTGGGTGTGGAGGCGCCCCGCGGTGTCGATGATCACGACCTCGTGGCCGCGCGCGCGAGCGGCCTCGATCGCGTCGTAGGCCACGGCGCCGGGATCGGAGTTCGGGGCGGCCCGCACGATGTCGCAGCCCACCCGCTCGGCCCAGACGCCGAGCTGCTCGACGGCGGCCGCGCGGAACGTGTCACCCGCGGCGAGCAGGACGGACTTGTTCAGCTCGTTGCGCAGGTGCCAGGCGATCTTCCCGATCGTGGTGGTCTTGCCGGTGCCGTTCACGCCCGTCATGAGGATCACGGCCGGGTCGTGACGCAGGTCGATCTTGTCCTCGCCGGTGCGGGCGGAGTCGGCGAGCAGCTCGGTGAGCCGGCGCGTGAGCTCGTCGCCGCCCGCGAGGTCGCCGGCGCCTGCCTCCGTCTCGAGCCGCTCGACGATCATGGCCGTGGTCTGGGCCCCGACGTCGGCGTAGATCAGCGTCTCCTCGAGCCGCTCCCAGGTCTCCTCGTCGAGGTTCTGGAAGACCGACGCCTGCAGCTCCGCCCCGAGCGCCTGGCGCGACTTCGCCATGTTCTCGCGCAGGCGCCGGAAGAAGCCGCCCTGTTGCCGCTCCTCCTCCCCGGGTGGAGGAGGCGGTGGTGGGATCTCGGTGATGAACAGCTCGCGCCAGGTCCTGGCCATGGCGGGCGAGGATAGGGCCAGCTACGCCGCCGCCACGTCGCCCTCGCCCGCGAGCGCCTCGAAGCTGCGCTCCGGCCCGAGCTTGCGTGAGACCACCTTGGAGACGCCGTTGCCCGCCATGCTCACGCCGTAGAGGCAGTCGGCCGCGTCCATCGTGCGCTTCTGGTGGGTGACGATGATGAACTGCGCGCGGTCCGAGAACTGGCGCACGAGCTGGAGGAAGCGGTCGATGTTCGCGTCGTCGA
>JBKGUS010000610.1:0-5420 GCA_046462295.1 Thermoleophilaceae bacterium
CTGGCGGTCGGCGTCCTCCTGGGTGATCTTCTGCTTGCCGACCAGTGCTCCGAGCTGGCCCTGGGTGACCTGGCGGGCCTTGTCGAGGCCCTGGTCGACGAACTCCTGCTTCACGTCCTTCAGGACGACTGGGATGCCGGCCGAGGCGATGACCTGGGCGATCTCGCCGCCCATGGTCCCGGCGCCGACCACGGCGGCTTTGAAGACGAACATGGCGGCGGACCCTAGCGCAGCCCAGCCTCCTCCTCGGCCTCCACCGAGAAGCGCCGAAGCGTGCGTCGAAGCATGTCCCGGATCGCGCGCCGGATGAAGATCGCGTCCGCCACCACGGCGAGCGGCCCATACTTCGTGAGCTCGTACTCGAGCGCCAGCTCGGCGCGCGAGCCGGCCTCGCTCTCGACGACGCGGAAGGTCTGAGTGCCGTTGAGGCGGTCCTCGAAGACCATGGTCACGAAGCGGTCGGGGCCCTCGCCCTCCATGACCTTCTCGGTCACCCGGCCGCGGCCCGCCGGCGTGGACTCCCACACCACCCGCGAGCCGGCCGCGGGCCAGTCCGCGCTGCGATCGAGCGTGCGGGCGAAGCCCTCCACGAAGGTCGACCAGCGGTCCACGTCGGTCCACAGGCGCAGAGCCGCCTCAGGTGTCAGCACGACGTCCGCTTGGGCGCGGGCCACTCTCACGTCCCGTAGACCTCGCGCACGATCTCATCGATCGAGGCGCGCACCGAGTCGAGGAACGGGCGCACGTCCTCCACGAGCCGTTCGTACTCGGCGAGGCCGTCGCCGGTGAGCGAGTAGTAGCGCCGCGTGCGGCGCTCCGGGTGCTCCCATTCGCCTTTGATCAGGCCCCGCTCCTCGAGCTGGCGCAGGAGCGGATACATCGTGTTCGGGTTGACCGACAGCACCCCCGCCGTCATCGCGCCGATCCGCTCCATCAGCTGATTTCCATAGCTCGGACCCTGGGCGATCAGGTGCAGCACCAGGAGCGGCAGCACCTCCCTCCGGCGCAAGCCACCCGTGAAGGGATCCTGCCCGCGCCGGACCGGCGCCTCGCCGGCCTGCGCGACAGCCTCCCTGACCGCCTTTCGGCTGCGCTCCCTCTTCGAAGGGCTCACGCAGCCAATGCTCTCAGGCTGCGGCGGGGGCGGGCTCCTCGACCCGGCGCGGCATGAGGACCTCGCGGGCGATCACCAGGCGCTGGATCTGCGACGTGCCCTCGTAGAGCTGCATGATCTTCGCGTCCCGCATCAGCTTCTCGACCGGGTACTCCTTGATGAAGCCGTAGCCGCCGTAGACCTGCACGGCGTCGACGGTGATCTCCATCGCGGCGTCCGCGGCGAAGCGCTTCGCGTGCGAGGAGGCGAGCGTGTTGCGCTCGCCCCGGTCGAGCAGCGCGCCCGACTTCCAGGTGAGCAGGCGGGCCGCCTCGACCTTGGTGGCCATGTCGGCGATCATGAACTGGATCGCCTGGTGCATGGCGATCGGCACGCCGAACTGCACGCGCTCCTTGGAGTAGTCGCGGGCGTACTCGAAGGCCGCCTGGGCGATCCCCACCGCCATCGCCGACACGCCGGGGCGGGTGCGGTCGAGCGTCATCATCGCGAGCTTGAAGCCCTTGTTCTCCTCGCCGAGGAGGTTGGCCGCGGGGATCTCGACGTCATTGAAGGAGATCATCGCGGTGTCGGAGGCGCGCTGGCCGAGCTTGTCCTCCTTCTTGTCGACGGTCACGCCGTCGAGTTCGCGCGGGACCACGAACGCGGAGATGCCGCGGTGGCCGGCCTCCTTGTCGGTCTTCGCGTAGACCGTGTACCAGGAGGCGTGCGAGCCGTTCGTGATGAAGCACTTGGTCCCGTTGATGACGTACTTGTCGCCCTTCTTCACGGCGGTGGTGCGCATCGCCGAGACATCCGAGCCCGCGTCCGGCTCCGTCAGACAGAAGGAGGCGAGCTTCGGCTCCTCGGTCAGCATGCCGAGGTACTGCTTCTTGATCTCCTCCGAGCCGCCGAGCCCCACCGGAGCCGCGGCGAGGCCGTTGCACATCAGCGAGGTTCCGATGCCGGAGCAGCCCCAGCCGAGCTCCTCCTCGATGAGACAGCCGGTCAGGTAGTCGAGCCCCGGACCGCCGTACTCCTCGGGGATGTGGGAGTTCATGAGCCCGACCTCCCACGCCTTCTCGATGATGTCCCGCGGGAAGGTGCTGTCGCGGTCGTAGTCCCACGCCTTCGGCCGGATCTCCTTCTCGACGAAGTCGTGAGCGAGCTGGCGAATGTCCTTCTGCTCGTCGGTCAGGCTGAAGTCAACCACTGGTCTCCCGGCTCCTTGATTGATTCGTCAGTCAATGAAGATTACAACAGCCATCGCGCGGCCGCGTAGATTCCCGCAGCCAGCGCCAGAACCGTGAAGACGACCAGGCCGACCTGGTCCGGGTAGACCGCCGGCCGGCTCGGAGCCATCGTCCGCCGGCGGAGCTTGCGCCACATGCCGTCAGACTATGAGGCGAGTGGAGTTCGGCACGATCATCATCATCGTCGCCGTGGTCGCGGTGCTGCTCGCCGCCGTCTCCTACTGGGGCAGCGGGCGCGTGTACGGGAGCATCGGCGACAGCGACCTGCTGATGCGGCGCGAGACCGCCAGCGCGGCGCCCGACAGCGCCGAGGCGCGCGAGGAGATCCGCCAGATGCTCGAGGCGAAGTCGGCGCGGCGCCAGGCCCGCGGGGAGGCGCCGCTCGACGTGGACGCCGAGCTGGACGCACTCACGCGGGGCACGACCGCAGACGATCCGGCGCTGCGCGAGGAGGTCCGCCAGCTCGTGATCGCGCGCAACGAGCGGCGGATGCGCAAGGGCCAGGAGCCGCTCGACGTGGACGCCGAGGTCGAGCGCCAGCTGCGCTCGCTCGGCGGGTGACTTGCCCCCTTCTCGGGTATAGGCTCCGGTCGATGGCCGACGACCGCCGATTCGAGCTGGAGGACATCCTGGTCCGTCCGGGGTGCTACCTGAACCCGCAGACGGAGATCCTCGTCATCGTCGACGATTCGCCCTCGATCGACGCGGAGATCTTCAACCTCGAGGAGTTCGAGGGTGCGGACTGGGTGCTGATCGCGGACGACCTGCCGGTCGACGAGTCGCAGCGTGACGAGATGCTCGAGACCTTCCAGGCGACCTACCACGGCGGCGACGGCCGCGAGCGCGCCGCGGCGAGCGCGGACGACGAGGACGTGGAGCCGGAGCCCGACCCGGAGGAGGCCGGCTACACGCCGGAGAACGAGTAGCGCGCCCTGCGGGCCGTGGACGCGGCTCGCGGGGGACGATCTACCCTCACGGGGGCAATGCGCCCCCCGCTGTACGCGATAGCCGTCGGGCTGGTCGCCGGCGCGTACTACCTGGCCGGACGGCTCGGCCTCGAGCTCGGCTACCTCGACGGCGCGGTGACGGCGGTGTGGCCCCCTGCGGGGTTGGGGCTCGCCGTGCTGTTCCTCTACGGGATCCGGCTCTGGCCGGGCATCGTGGCCGGCGATCTCCTGCTCGCCGACTTCTCGACGCCGCTTGGAACCGTCCTCGGCCAGACCGTCGGCAACACGCTGGCGCTGGTCCTCGCCGCCACGCTGTTGCGGCGTCTGACGAGCGGGCGAGCGGACCTGACACGCACGGCCGACGTACTGGCATTCGTCGGGTGCACCCTGGTCGCGGCGGCGGTCAGCGCCGCCTTCGGCCCGACGTCGCTGCGCCTCGGCGACGTGATCGCCGCGGACGAGCTCGGACGCGTTCTTCGCACCTGGACCCTGAGCGACGCAGCGGGGGTGCTCGTGGTTGCGCCGGCCCTGCTGACCTGGGCTGCCAAGGGCTTGCGGGATATTCGCCGGCGCGACGTGGTGGAGGGCGCGATCGTCCTGGTCGTGCTCGTGGCACTCGCCGAGCTCGCACCGCAGCGTGACGTTCCCTACATAGTGTTTCCGGTCCTCCTCTGGACGGCGCTGCGCCTGGGCCCCCGGGGCGCCGCCACCGCGATCGTCGTCGTCTGCGCGATCACGGTGTGGAACACGGCGCAGGAGGATGGGCCCTTCGTGCGCGACTCGATCACCGACAGCCTGCTCGCAACCCAGCTCTTCATCGCGACCGCGGCCCTCACCTCGCTCCTCCTCGCCGCCGTGACCGCCGAGCGGACCCGCGCGGCCCGCGCGCTTGCCGTCAGCGAGGCCGCACAGCGCGAGCTCGCCGACGAGCAGGCGGCGCTGCGGAGGGTCGCCACGCTCGTCGCCGCGGAGTCGCCCCCGGGCGACGTGTTCGAGCAGGTGACCGAAGAGGTCGGGCGCCTGCTGGTGCTGCCCGGCGCGGCCGTGGTCCAGTACGACGGCCCGAGCTCGGCGAGGGTCGTCGGCGGTTGGAGCGAGGACGGCAGGCTGCGAATACCGGTGGGCACGTCCCTCGGCCTCGACGGCGACACGGTCCTCGCGAAGGTGCTGCGCACGGGCACCGCGGGACGTGTGGAGCGCTACGACCAAGCGAGCGGGAGCCTGGCTGAGACCCTGCGGAGCTTCGGCTACCGCGCCGCGGTGGCGGCCCCGGTCACCGTGGCCGGCGGGTTGTGGGGCGCGCTGGTGGCGGCCACCACGTCGGACGAGCCGCTGCAGGACGGGCTCGAGCAGCGGCTCTGCGACTTCGCCGACCTCGTCGGGCAGGCGCTCGCCAACGCCGACGCCCGCGAGCGGCTGGCCGCATCGCGCGCCGAGCTCGTGGCGGTCGGCGACGCCGAGCGCCGGCGATTCGAGCGCAATCTGCACGACGGCGCCCAGCAGCGCCTCGTCTCCGTCGCGCTCGAGCTGGGCATGGTCGGGGCGAAGCTCGAGGACGATCCGGAGGCGGCCCGTGAGCTTCTCGCGTCCGCCCGGGACGATCTCGCGCAGGGGCTCGAGGAGCTGCGCGAGCTGGCGCGGGGCCTACATCCGGTCCTGCTCACCGAACGCGGTCTCGGCCCCGCGCTGGACGCGCTGCTGTCGCGGGCGCCTGTGGCGGTCGAGATCGCGGAGCTGCCTGAGCGGCGCCTCGAGGCGCCGGTCGAGGCCGCGGCCTACTACGTCGTCGCGGAGGCGATCACGAACGTGGCCAAGTACGCGCATGCGTCTCACGCGACGGTGAGCATCACGAGCTCGAACGGCCGCGCCATGGTCACGGTCTCCGACGACGGCGTCGGCGGCGCCGACCCCGCAGGCGGCTCCGGCCTGCGCGGCCTCGCCGCCCGCGTCGAGGCACTGGGCGGTCGCCTCGAAGTGGACAGCCCGCCCGAAGGCGGAACCCGCATCAGGGCAGAGATCCCGTCCGAGGGAATCTGACGACCGCGCCGCTGCGGCGCTACGTGGGCGCCGACGTCTCGGTCGGCGTGCCCGTCTCGTCCAGGTCCGCGCGCAGCTCCCGCACCTTGTCGC
>JBKGUS010000611.1:0-9218 GCA_046462295.1 Thermoleophilaceae bacterium
CCCGCACGGTCGCCACCAACACGACCGCCGACGGCGTGATCCCTCCGTTGCGACAGACGATGTCGAAGAACTTCTCCATCCCCATGTCCGAGCCGAAGCCGGACTCGGTGATGACGTAGTCGCCGAGCTTCTGCCCGATCAGGTCCGCCACGAGCGACGAGTTCCCGTGAGCGATGTTCGCGAACGGGCCCGCGTGCATCAGGCAGGGCTGCCCCTCGAGCGTCTGGATCAGGTTGGGCTTCAGCGCGTCCTTCAGCAGGACGGTCATCGCGCCGGCCGCGCCGAGGTCCTCGGCGGTCACGGGCTTGCCGCCGTCGAACGAGTGCGCGACGGTGATCGCGCCGAGCCGGCGGCGCAGGTCGTGGAGGTCGCGCGACACGGCCAGGATCGCCATCACCTCGGAGGCAGCCGTGATGTCGAAGCCCGACTCGCGCGGGTAGCCGTTCGCGCGCCCGCCCTGGCCGATCGTGATGGCCCGGAGGGCGCGGTCGTTCATGTCGAGCGCGCGCTTCCAGCCGACGCGCAGGGCGTCAATCTTGTGCGGGTTGCCGTGCAGGATCGATGCGTCCATCAGGGCGGCCAGCAGGTTGTTGGCGGCGCCGATCGCGTGGATGTCGCCGGTGAAGTGGAGGTTCAGGTCCTCCATCGGCACGACCTGGGCGAGGCCGCCGCCGGCGGCGCCGCCCTTGATGCCGAACACCGGGCCGAGCGACGGCTCGCGCAGGCAGAGCAGCGGGTCCTTGCCGATCGCGCCGAGGCCCTGGGTGAGCGAGACGGCTGTGGTGGTCTTGCCCTCGCCGGCCTTGGTCGGGGTGACACCGGCTACGCAGACGATCTTGGCGTCGGGCGTATCGGCGAGGCGGTCGAGCACGTCGAGCGACACCTTGGCCTTGTGTCGCCCGTAGGGCTCGAACTCGTCAGGCGTGAGCCCGGTGCGCTCGGCGATCGTCTCGATCGGGAGGAGCTCGGCCTCCTGTGCGATCTCAAGGCTGCTCTTCATCTCTCTCTCCTCTAGTGGCTAACGGCCGCAGCGGCCAGCTCCGACACAAGCTTGTCCTCGTAGAAGCGCTCCAGGGCGAACGGCTCGATCAGCTCGGGCGTCTTCCCTGTGGCCGTCAGCTCGGCCAGCGTCTTGCCGACGATCGGCGCCGCCTTGAACCCGTAGGTGCCCCACCCCGCGCTGACGTGGAAATTGTCGACCTCGGTCTTGCCGAGGATCGGGCTGTAGTCGGGCGACAGGTCGCACAGGCCGGCCCAGCTTCGCAGGATGCGGGCGCGCTCGAGCTGCGGGAAGAGCTCGAGCGAGTGGCGGCAGACCTCCTGCATGAAGTTGAACGTGCCCTGCATGCGGTAGGTGGTCCACGGCTCGATCTCCGCGCCCATGAGGAACTCGCCGCGGTCGGTCTGCGAAATGTAGACGTGCATCTGCGACGACACGATCACCACGTCGAGCAGCGGCTTCAGCGGTTCCGTCACACACGCCTGCAGGATGTGCGTCGTGATCGGCAGCTCCACGCCGGCCATGTCGGAGATGAGCGAGCTCCAGCCGGCGGTGCAGTTGAGCACGGTGCCGGCCTTGATGCGGCCGCGGTTCGTGAGCACCGCGGCGACCTTGCCGTTGGTGCGCTCGAGGCCTGTCACCTCCGTGTAGGGGTGGATCTCCGCGCCGCCCTGGTCGGCGCCGCGGGCGAGGCCCCAGACGACGGCGTCGTGGCGGATCACCCCGCCCGGCGGGTGATAGAGGGCGCCCATGATCGGATAGACGGCGTCCGGGTTGTGGACCTGCATGGCCGGGGCGAGCTTCGCGATCTCGTCGGGGTAGATCAGGCGCGAGTCGATCCCGTTGAGCTGGTTCACCTCGGCCCGGTTGGCCATGACGAACATGGCGCGGTCGCTGTGGGCGAGGGTGAGGTGGCCGTTCTGGGAGAAGAGGAGGTTGAAGTTGAGCTCGGCGCCCAGGCCCTCGTAGAGCTTGAGCGCGGCGTCGTAGAAGCGGGCGCCCTCCTCGGTCTTGTAGTTGGCGCGGAGGATGGTGGTGTTGCGGCCGGCCGCGCCCGAGCCGATGTAGCTCTTCTCGAGGATCGCGACGTTCTCGATGCCGTGGTCGCGCGCGAGGTAATAGGCGGCGGCGAGGCCGTGCGAGCCGCCGCCGACGATCACGACGTCGTAGGAGTCCCTGAGCTCGGCGCGGCGGCGCCACATGCGGCGGTTGCGGAAGAGGTCAAGCACGGGGCGCCGCCTCCTCGTGGCGCGCCGCCGCCACCGCCTCGAGCGCGTCTGTCGCGACCGGGCCGCCGCCGAGGCTCTCGGCGGCATCCGCGACAACCGTCCACATGTACTGGCCGAGCGCGGCGCCGAAGAGCATCAGCCAGCGCCGCTCGCCCTCGCGCAGGATCGCCCCGGGGGTGCGGCCTACCGAGCCCGGCCGGAAGCCGAGGACCGGTGTGACCTGGTCGCGCAGGTCGATGGCGGTGAAGCGAGCGAACAGCTCGCGGGCGAGCGGCCCGCCGATCGCGATGGCGGCGAAGGCGGTGGTCACGTCGACGACGGAGGTGAGCCCCTCCTGCCCGGCGGCGTGCTCGAAGAGGTGTTCGCGCAGATCGGGAAGCTCTGCAGGCTCGCACAGCACGATCGTGCGTTCGGCGGTGTGGGGGCACCACCACATTCCATCCGCACGGGTTGCGGTACCGCGCTCGAGCCGGCGGGGCTGCGCCCCCTGCAGCTCGACCTTGCCGAGATGCGAGAGGTCCGCGAATGCGACCGACTCCGCGGCCCGCTTCCGCTCGGCCTCGAGGCCGTCGAAGCGGACGGCCATATTCCAGCCGTCGCGCGCCTCGAAGGAGGCGCCGGCGGCAAGCGCCTGGCGCTCCATCGGGCTGCGCGAGACCGCCCCCGTCGAGGGAGACAGGAACGCGAGGCTCATGTGCCGCGCACCTCCCGGCCGCCCGCCATCCGGGCGAGGACGAGCTTGGTCACGACCGGAGCACCTCGCCGTCCGGGTCGTAGAAGGGCTTGGTCACGACTTGCGCACGTAGGCGACGGCCGTTGTCCGAGATGGTCACGCTTGCGCCGTCCTGTGCGAGCTCGGCCGGCACCCAGGCCATTCCGATCGTCTTGCCGAGCTGCGGCGAGTAGCGCGCGCTCGTGACCTGTCCCATCGGCGATCCGTTATGCGGCAGCACCGCCGCGCCCTCGGTCGGCACGTCCCCGTTGGTCAGCGTGAACCCCACCAGCGCCGTCTCCGGCGGCTCGTCGGCGAACCGCTCGAGCGCCCACTTCCCGATGAAGTCGTCCTCCTTGTCGAGCTTCACGATCCACGGCATCGCCGCGCCGAACGGGGTCGACTCCGAGTCCGTGTCCTGCCCGACCAGGATGTGCATCTTCTGGAGGCGCAGCAGCCGCTGCGGCTCCAGCCCGAACGGGCGCAGCCCGTGCTCGGCGCCCGCGTCGAGCAGCGCGTCCCACAGATGCTCCCCGTGCGCCGCCGGGAAGTGGATCTCGTAGCCCACCTCCCCGACGAAGCCGATCCGCAGGATCAGCGAGGGCACCCCGGCAACCGGGGCCTGCTTGCCGTCGAGGTAGGTGAACGCCTCGCTCGAGCAGTCGAGCTCGGTCAGCTTGCCCATGATCTCCCGCGCGCGCGGGCCCGCGAGGTTCACGGCGCCGAGGCCCTGGGTGACGTCGGTGAGATGCACATCCAGTTGCCAGTCGGCCAGCCACCACGAGAACCACTCGTAGACGGCCCCCGCGCCGGAGGAGGTTGTGGTCACGTAGAAGGTGTCGTCGTCGAGGCGGCAGATCGTCCCGTCGTCGACGATCCGGCCCGCGTCGCTCGCGATCACGCCGTAGCGGATCCGGCCCGGCTTCAGGTTCAAGAAGCGGTTCGGGTAGAGCCGGTCGAGCAGCTCGCCCGCGTCCGGACCGCGCACGATCAGCTTCCCGAGGGTCGATACGTCGATCACGCCTGCCGCCTCGTGCACGGCGAGGGCCTCGCCGCGGGGGTCGCCGTAGTCGTAGGCGCGCCGCCAGTCGCCAGCCCACATCACGGTGGCGCCCTGCTCGCGGTGACGGCCGTGGATGGCGGAGCGCTTCGCCGGCTCGAAGGGCCGGCCCGCGAGCGCGCCCATCGGCACCGAGTGCCACGGCGGTCGCGACGTGGTGGTCCCCACCTGCGCAAGCGTCTGCCCCGTCTCCTCCGCCATCTGGCGCACGGCCGGCAGCTGGCACATGCGTCCCTGGCACGGCCCCATCGTGGTGGTGGTGTACCGCTTCGAGAGCTCGATCGAGTCGTAGCCCTCGGCGACCGACAGGTGGATGTCCTTCACGGTCACGTCCTCGCAGAGGCAGGCGAAGCACTTGCCGTCGGCCTTGGGCGGCGCCGGCGGGGGGACGGCCACCTCCGCGGGTCTGCGCGACAGCTCTGCCAGGCGCTCGAGACCCCGCTCGGCGCGATCGCGGGACCGGGCGTCGCCCATGCCGAGCGCGTGCGCGGCCTCGGTGCCGGCGACCCGACCCGACAGCTCGGCGTCCTCGAGCGCACCGGCCCCGGCCACCTCGCCGGCGGCGAGGACGTCCTCGGGCAGATCGGCGAGGGCGAAGACGCCGCGCTCCTGGTCGTACGCCGTGCGAGCGCCCGCCTGTGAGAGCAGCGACGTGGCGGGGGCGCTGCCGCCCGACACCACGAGCAGGTCGCAGGCCACCTGCATCTCGCCGAAGCGGTCGGACGCGAGGGTCACCCGCTCGACGTGCTTGCGCCCGTGGGCGGCAACCACATGGGTGCCGTGCATGACGCCGATGCTGTGGTGCTCGAGCGCCGCCGCCGCGCCCGGGCCGCTCTGGGCCCGCGATGCCAAGCCGCCCTTGCGGGCGGCCCCACCAGGGCCGCTGTCGCGCAGGTCCGCCACGGCGGCGATCTCCACCCCCGCGTCCACGAGCGCGAGCGCCGCCTCTAGCCCGCGGTCGCACACCGCCGCGACGACTGCCCGCGTGCCGGGGCGCACCGCGTACAGGGCGGCCAGCCGCAGCGCCCCGCCCGACAGCATCACGCCGGGCAGGTCGTTGCCGGCGAACAGCAGCGGCTGCTCGATCGTCCCGGTCGCGTACACGACCCGCTGCGCGCGCACCTGGTGGAGCGTGTCGCCCTGCCACACCGGGACGAGACCGTCGAAGGCTCCGAGCGCCGGCGCTTTCGACAGGATCTCCACCCCCGCCTCGCGCGCCCGTGCCGCAAGTTTCCGGGCTTGGCCGTGGCCGCCCTCGGCGAGCAGCCGCCCACCGGGCTCGGCGCCCTCGTCGCACAGCACGACGTCGGCGCCCAGCTCGGCCGCCGCGATCGCGGCGCTGAGCCCGGCGACACCGCCGCCCACGACCAGCACGTCCGCGTGACGCCGGCGGTATTCGGTGCGCCACTCGCGCTCGCGCTGGCTCTTGCGGAGCTTGCCGAGGCCGGCGGCGTGGCGCAGCACCTTCTCGTAGAGCGGCCAGAGCCGCCGCGGGCGGATGAACGTCTTGTAGTAGAAGCCGGGCGGGGTGAAGGCGGTGCCGACCTTGTCGGTGGCGCGCATGAAGTCGAAGTCGAGCGACGGCGAGGCGTTCATGTGCTCGACCTTCATGCCCTCGCGCACAGGCTCGGTGCAGGCGCGCACCCCGGGGGCGCCGTCCACCTGGACGAGGCAGTTGGGGCACTGTCCGGCGCAGCACATCAGCCCGCGCGGCCGGTGGTATTTGAAGGAGCGCGAGAAGGTGCGGCGACCGGACGCGAACAGCGCGGAGCCGATGGTGTCTCCCTCGAGGCCGAAGACGCGCTTCCCGTCGAAGGTGAAGAAGACCTCGCGCTCGCGGTCGATGCGCTCGCCGTCGCGCTTCGGGAGGCGACTCACAGCGTGCCTCCCGCTCCGCCCGCGTCTCCGGCCCCGCCCGGAGCGCGGCCCGCGCCCGGGGCGTCATCTGTCTCGGCCGGCAGCTCGGTGAGGAGCACCTCGTTGGTCCGCGTGTCGCGCTCGGCCAGGAACCACGCGCCGCAACCCGAGCGGTGGAACCACCACTCACGTTGCACTCCCGCAACGTTTTTGCGGAAGTAGTTGTACGTGTTCAGCTCGCGCTGCGAGGGCGCCGACCGTGGGCGCGGATTGACCTCCCCGCCAAACCCGAAGTCGGTCACCTCGCGCGGGCCGCAGTTGGGACAGGTGAGGACGTAGGACACGTTCGCGCGCTAGAAGACGGGGGCCAGCTTAAACAAATAGGTACAAAGCCGCAAGGCGGAAGGGCGGCCGTCGAAGCGGGTGCAGGCCGGGCGGAGCCGATGGGTGTGACGAGCCCGATAACGAGGGCTTCGTCCCGGGCGACCCTGGGAATACCGTGGGAGTCCCGCGGCGCTCCGCCGCCGGGCCGCTCTGCAAGCTCGAGAAAGGGTGTTGGAATGGGATCCCGTCTTCGGCGCGCGGCCTGCGCTCTCGGCGCATTCGGACTTGCCGCATTCGCCTCCCCGGCGGCCCTCGCCGATGGCGACCGTCGTGGTGACCGAGACGACCGCGGGGACCACGGCACCGTCCGCTATGCGACCTTCAACGCATCCCTGAACCGCTACCGGGCGGGGCAGCTCGTCGAGGAGCTCGCCGATCCGTCGATCCGCCCCGCGGGGGACCGGCAGATTCGCACCGTCGCGGAGATCATCCAGCGCGTCCGGCCCGACGTTCTGCTCGTCAACGAGTTCGACTTCGACGACGAGGGCCGCCGCGGCACGAGCAGGGCCGCAAGGCTCTTCCAGGACAACTACCTGTCGGAGTCCCAGAACGGCGCGCGCCCGATCCACTACCGGTTCCGCTTCACCGCGCCGTCCAACACCGGCATCCCGTCGGGGTTCGACCTCGACAACGACGGCCGGGTCGTCACCACTCCTGGTCCGGGCTACGGCAACGACAGCTTCGGCTTCGGCGAGTTCCCGGGTCAGTTCGGGATGACCGTCTACTCGAAGCACCCGATCCTCGAGCGCGGCGTGCGCACCTTCCAGAGGTTCCTGTGGAAGGACATGCCGGGCGCGCGGCTGCCGGATGACCCGGCAACGCCGCAGCCGCAGGACTGGTACTCGCCCGAGGAGCTCGCCGTGTTCAGGCTCTCCTCGAAGAGCCACTGGGACGTGCCGATCCGCGTGCGCGGCAAGGTCGTCCACTTCCTGACGAGCCATCCGACGCCGCCGGTGTTCGACGGGGCGGAGGACCGCAACGGCACGCGCAACGCCGACGAGATCCGGCTCTGGGCGGACTACGTCACGCCCGGCGCCGGCGGCTACATCTACGACGACCGGGGCCGGCGCGGCGGGCTGAAGCCGGGCGCGCGCTTCGTGATCGCCGGTGACCAGAACAGCGACCCGCTCGACGGCGACAGCATCCCGGGCGCGATCCAGCAGCTGCTCGACAACCCGCGCGTGAACACCACGGTGACGCCGACCAGTCCGGGCGGCCCGGAGCAGTCGGCGATTCAGGGCGGAGCGAACACCACGCACCGATCCGATCCCGCCCACGACACGGCGGACTTCAACGACGCCGCGCCCGGCAACCTGCGGGCGGACTACGTGCTGCCCGACAGCGGCCAGCGGATCAAGGACGCGTTCGTGTTCTGGCCGCGGAGCGACGACCCGCTCTTCCCGCTCGTGGGCACGTTCAGCCCGAGCTTCCTCCCGGACGGAAACGGGTTCCCGTCGTCGGATCACCGGCTGGTGGCGGTGGACGTGAAGGCGTCCCGCGCAGGAGGGGACGACCACCACGGGGACGACGATGACCACGACCGGGAGGACGACGACTGATCGCAGGCGCGCGACCCACTGAGCTCGCGCGCCCTCACGTCGTCCCCGGCACCCAACTCGTCCCGGCCAGCGGCACCTTCGCCATCGCCGCCGCCTCCACCGTGAGGGCCACCAGGTCCTCCGGCTCCAGGTTGTGCACGTGCGACTTCCCGCAGGCGCGTGCCAGCGTCTGCGTCTCGAGCGTCATCGTCCGCAGGTAGTTGGCGAGCCGGCGGCCGCCCAGCTCCGCGTCGAAGCGCGCGGCGAGCTCGTCGTCCTGGGTCGAGATCCCGGCCGGATCGCGGCCCTCGTGCCAGTCGTCGTAGAACCCCGCCGCGCTGCCGATCGCCTCGTAGCCGTCCTGGTACTCGGGCGAATTGTCCCCCAGCGCGATGATCGCCGCCACGCCGATGGAGACCGCGTCGGCGCCCAGCGCCAGCGCCTTCGCCACGTCGGCGCCCGACCGGATCCCGCCGGACACCACCAGCTGCACCTTCCGGTGCATCCCGAGCTCCACCAAGGCCTCCACGGCCGGCCTGATGGCGGCCAGCGTCGGGATGCCCACGTGCTCGATGAACACCTCCTGCGTCGCCGCGGTGCCGCCCTGCATACCGTCGAGCACCACCACGTCGGCGCCGGCCTTCACCGCCAGCGCCACGTCGTAGTACGGCCGCGTGGCGCCAACCTTCACGAAGACCGGCTTCTCCCAGTCGGTGATCTCGCGCAGCTCCTGGATCTTGATCTCCATGTCGTCCGGCCCGGTCCAGTCCGGGTGCCGGCACGCGCTGCGCTGGTCGATCCCCTTCGGCAGGTCGCGCATCTCCGCCACCCGGTCGGAGATCTTCTGGCCGAGCAGCATCCCCCCGCCGCCAGGCTTCGCGCCCTGGCCCACCACGATCTCGATCGCGTCCGCCTTGCGCAGGTCGTCCGGGTTCATCCCGTAGCGCGAGGGCAGCAGCTGGTAGACGAGCAGGCTCGAGTGCTCGCGCTCCTCCGGCGTCATGCCGCCGTCCCCGGTCGTCGTCGAGGTCCCGACCGCGCTGGCGCCGCGTCCCAAGGCCTCCTTGGCCGGCGCCGACAGCGCGCCGAAGCTCATCCCCGCGATCGTGATCGGGATCTTCAGGTGAAGGGGCTTCGAGGCGTTGCGGTCGCCGAGCACCACGTCCGTGTCGCAGCGCTCGCGGTAGCCCTCCAGCGGGTAGCGCGACACGCTCGCCCCGAGGAAGACCAGGTCGTCGAAGTGCGGCACCCGCCGCTTGGCGCCGAAGCCGCGGATGTCGTAGATGCCCTCCCGCGCCGCCCGGTGGATCTCATGGATGGTGTGCCGGTCGAAGATCGCGCCCTCGCGCAGGCCCGGATGAGGGGGCGCACCCATCAGTACTCCCCCGCGTGGTCGACGTCGAAGTTGTAGAGCCGCCGCGCCGAGCCGTAGCGCCGG
>JBKGUS010000612.1:0-5129 GCA_046462295.1 Thermoleophilaceae bacterium
GGGGCGGGCGTGCCGGCGCTCGCGCCCTGCGCCCGGTGCGGCTCGGCGCGGTGGAGACGCCGAAGGTCGATCGCCTGTTGACCGGCATCGGCGAGCTCGACCGCGTCCTCGGCGGAGGCCTCGTGCCGGGCTCGCTCGTCCTGATCGGCGGCTCGCCGGGGATTGGCAAGTCGACGCTCACCACCGGCGCGCTCGGCAACCTGGCCGCCGCCGGCCGGAAGGTGCTGTACGTGTCGGGCGAGGAGTCGGCAGCGCAGGTGAAGCTGCGCGCCGAGCGGCTCGGCAGCGGCGCGCTCGGCGTGCCGATCGTCGCCGAGACCAACCTCGAGGCCGTCCTCGCCACGCTCGAGGCGGAGCGCCCGGACGCCTGCGTGATCGACTCCGTGCAGGTGCTCTACGACCCCGCCCTCAGCGGCGCACCGGGCTCGGTCGGCCAAGTACGCGAGGTGGCGGGCCGGGTCATGCGCGTGGCGAAGGAGCGGGGCATCGCCACGCTGCTCGTCGGCCACGTGACGAAGGAGGGATCGCTGGCGGGTCCGCGCGTGCTGGAGCACCTCGTGGACTGCGTGCTCTCGTTCGAGGGCGAGCGGGAGCGCACGTACCGGACCCTGCGGGCGCTGAAGAACCGCTTCGGCTCGACCAACGAGGCGGGCGTCTTCGAGATGCGCGACCAGGGGCTGGTCGAGGTGGAGGACGCCTCGGCCCGGTTCGTCTCGGAGGCCACGCGAGCGCCCGGCTCGGTGGTTCTTTGCGCGATGGAGGGATCGCGTCCTCTGCTGGTCGAGGTGCAGGCGCTGGTGGCGCCGAGCGAGCTGGTGCCGCCTCGGCGGGTCGCGAACGGGGTGGACCGAAACCGGCTGGCGCTGGTGCTGGCCGTGCTGGCGCGGCACGGGGGCGTATCGCTCGGATCGAGCGATGTCTTCGTGTCCGTGGCCGGCGGGGTGAGGGTGGACGAGCCCGGGGCGGACCTGGCGATCGCTCTGGCGCTGGCGTCGGCGGCGAAGGGCTTCGAGGCGGGCGCGGAGGGCCGGCCCTTGGCGGCCTTCGGCGAGCTGGGGCTGACTGGCGAGTTGCGCCACGTGGGTCATGCGGACCGCCGCCTGGCGGAGGCGCGGAAGTTCGGGCTGGAGGGCGTCCTGCGCCCAGGCGAGCGCGTGGCGTCGCTCAGGGACGCACTACGAGCAATGAAGGGAGCGGCCCGGGCCCACGCTGCATAGCCGGTCGAGCGTCGGTTGCTCACTTTTCGGGCCTATAGCCGGGCAAACCGACCAATCGTTGTGCGCTCGCCCGCTCGCTCCGGCCTCACAGCCCTTCGCTAGCCTCGGTCGCTTGACGTCCGGGCGACCGTCAATCCCCCCGCCGCGTCCCCGCCGGCGGCGGCGCAACCGCCACCTCCCCGTCATCGTCTTTGCTGCAGTTCTGCTCGTCGCGGGTCTGGCAATTGTGATCGCGCGGAGCTCTCCGGAGCCAGAGCCGGCGGAAGCCCTGGACCCGTTCCTCACCAAGTGGTCGGACGGACGCGACCGCGCTGCCGCCCGGCACACCGATGCGCCGCGTGTGGCGGCAGACGCCCTCGTCGCCAACCGCGCCGGCCTCGACGGCGCCCGCCTCGCAGCCGAGACACTCGATCTCTCCGAGGACGATGACCGCGCCACCGCCCGCGTACGGATGCGCTGGAACGTGCCCGGCATCGGCCCCTGGGGCTACGACACCCGCGTCCCGCTCCGCAAGGTCGACGACGAGTGGAAGGTGCACTGGCGGGTCACCGTCGTGCACCCAGAGCTCCGCGACACCGAGCGGCTCGGCACCACCCGCGAGCTCCCCCGGCGCGCCCCGATCCGCGACCGCGCCGGCCGGGCGATCGTCCAGCTGCGGCCGGTCAAGCGGGTCGGAGCCGTGGTGGGCGAGGTTGGCGACCCGCGCGCCACCGCCACCGGCCTCGCCCGGGTTCTCGGCGTCGACGCGGCGCCGATTCTGAGCCAGCTCCGCGGCGGCGGCCCGCAGCAGTTCGTGGAGGCGATCGTGCTGCGCGAGGACGACTACGCGCCGCTCGCACGCCACATCGCCTCGATACCCGACGTGACCGTTCTCGACGACACCGCTCCGATAGCCCCCACACGGGAGTTCGCCCGAGCCCTGCTCGGCGCCGTTGCGCCCGCCACCGCCGACCAGCTCGAGCAGCTCGGCGCCCCCTATCTGCCCGGCGACGAGGTAGGCCAATGGGGGCTCCAGGCACGCTTCGAGCGCCGCCTGGCCGGCACTCCCGACCGCCGCGTGGTGATGCGCGACGCCGAGGGCCGTGCCTTCGAGACCCTGTTCGAGCGCGACGGCCGCCCCGGGCGCGGGGTCCGCACCACGCTCGACCGGCGCGTCCAGCTGGCGGCCGAGCGCGCCCTCGGCGGCCGCACCGACGAGGCCGCCCTGGTCGCCATGGACGCGAGCTCCGGCAACCTGCTCGCGGTCGCCAACCGGCCCACCGAGTCGAGCTTCAACCGCGCCATCGAGGGGCGCTACCCGCCCGGCTCCACCTTCAAGGTGGTGAGCACGGCGGCGCTGCTCCGCAGCGGACTGCGCACCAGCCAGATCGTCCCCTGTCCCGCCACGGTCACCGTCCAGGGCCGGAGCTTTCGGAACTTCGAGGGGAGCGCCGCCGGCGCCGTGCCTTTCAGCCAGGACTTCGCCCAGTCCTGCAACACCGCGTTCATCGGCCTTGCCCCGCGCCTCTCGCCGACCGCCCTCACCAGGACGGGCCGCGACTACGGGCTCGGCCCGAGCCTGAACGGCCTGCCGCTGTCCGCCCCGCGGGCGCAGGTCCCGCCCGGCCGAACCCGCGTCGAACGCGGGGCCGCGATGATCGGCCAGCACACCATCCTGGCCAGCCCGATGTCGATGGCCGGGGTGGCCGCCACCGTCGCCGCCGGGCGCTGGCACGCGCCTCGCCTGCTCTCCACGGACCGGCGTCGCGCCGGCCCCCGCCTGCCCCGCGGCGAGCGCGACACGCTCGCTCGCCTGATGCGGACGGTGGTCACCTCCGGCACCGGCACGGCCCTCGCCGGGATCCCCGGCGGACCCGCCGGCAAGAGCGGCACGGCCGAGTACGGGAGCGGCAATCCGCCCCCCACGCACGCCTGGTTCATCGCCTTCCGGCGCGGCATCGCGGTCGCCGTGCTGGTGGAGAACGGCCGCGCCGGCGGGGCCGTCGCGGCGCCCATCGCGGCGGCATTCTTCCGGGCCCTCGATTAGCGCCCCAGAGGGGGCAAAAGTCCTGCAAAAGGCCGGAAACGCCGCGTACCACGGGCGATTCACGTAGAATTGGTGCTCATGCTGTATGCCGGGGACGACGTAGCGGAGCTCGAAGCCCGGCAGGAACCCAGGCTCGTAAGGGCCCTGGAGATGGTGGCGCCCGGCACAGCAGTTCGTGAGGGTCTAGACAGCATCGTCCAGGGCCGGACCGGCGCCCTCGTCTGCATCGGGGAGTCGGAGGAGCTGAGCTTCCTGCTGTCGGGTGGAGTCAAGCTGGACGTCGACTACACGCCCGCGCTGCTCTATCAGCTGGCCAAGATGGACGGCGGCATCGTGCTCGCCTCGAACGGCACGAAGATCCTCTGGGCCAACGTGCAGCTGATGCCGGACCCGACGATCCTCTCGCTCGAGACCGGCACCAGGCACCGGACCGCGGAGCGCGTCTCGAAGCAGACCGACGCGCTCGTGATCGCGATCTCGGCCAGCCGCAACGTCGTCGCGATCTACCTCGACGGCGCCAAATACATCCTCGAGGACATCCCCGTCGTGCTGGCCAAGGCCAACCAGGCGCTGGCCACGCTCGACAAGTACCGCAGCCGCCTCGACCAGGTCTCGACGCGCCTCACCGCGCTCGAGTTCGAGGGCGGGGTGACTCTGCACGACGTGCTCACCGTGCTCCAGCGCGCCGAGCTCGTCACGCGCATGGCCGTCGAGATCGAGCGCTACATCGTCGAGCTCGGGGCCGAGGGGCGTCTTATCGAGATGCAGCTCGAGGAGACGATGGTGGGCGTCGCGGCCGACAAGTCCGCGCTCGTCCGCGACTACATCGTGGAGCCCTCCGAGGAGGGGTTCGCCATGGTGCTGGACTCGCTCGCGCGGCTGCCCCACCAGGACTTGCTCGACTTCGGTCGCCTGGCCGAGCTACTGGGCTACGACCGCAAGCTCAACACCCTTGACCACCCGGCCTCGCCACGCGGCCACCGCATCCTGGGGCGCATCCCGCGCCTTCCCAAGATGGTGGTGCAGTCGATCGTGCGCGAGTTCAGCGGGCTGGACGAGATCCTCGCCGCCACCGATCCGGAATTGGAGTCGGTGGAGGGGGTCGGCGACATGCGGGCGAAGGACATCCGCGAGGGCCTTCGCCGTCTGCAGGAGATCAACCTCGTGGACCGATATCTGCAAACCTGACATTGGAACGGCGCCCGGGGGCGCCGCTACGCGTAGGAGGGAACACCATTAGCGACGCAGTGATTGAGCAGGAGTTCGACGTCGAGGATCTCGAGATCGCACGCGAGCCCGCCGTCTACGAGATCGGCGACCAGGTCGTGTATCCCCATCATGGAGCCGGCAAGGTCCTCAAGAAGGAGATGAAGGAGGTGCTCGGCGAGAACCGCGAGTACCTGACCATCAAGATCCTTCATAACGACATGACCGTCATGGTTCCGTGCTGCAACGCCGACAAGGCTGGGCTCCGGCGCGTGATCGGGGAGGACGACGTCAAGAAGGTGCTGTCGATCCTCCGCGACGACGTCAGCCAGATGCCGAAGAACTGGAACCGGCGCTTCAAGCACAACCGCGAGAAGATCAAGACCGGTGATGTCTTCGAGCTGGCCGAGGTCGTCCGCAACCTCGCCATCCGGGAGCAGGAGAAGGGACTCTCCACGGGTGAGAAGCAGATGTACACCCGCGCGAAGAAGATCCTCGCGTCCGAGCTGATGTATGCGCTCGACATGGAGGAGGACGAGGCGGAGACCCATCTCGAGGAGCTCATCGTCGACGCGCACACGAGCCGCAACGGGGCGGCCGCCACGGCGTAGCCGTTTCCAGGTACTTCATGACCGTCGTCGGGATAGTTCCCGCCGGCGGTAGCGGCGAACGCCTTGGAG
>JBKGUS010000613.1:0-8927 GCA_046462295.1 Thermoleophilaceae bacterium
GCGCGTGCCGTGGCCGGAGGGGCTCGAGCGCGCGCGACTCCACGCCGGATGCGCCGCCGGTGACAGGATCGGCGGACCAGACCGCCTCGGTCCTATGTGAGCTGCGCGACGCGGGCGCCGACGAAGCCATCCTGGTCGTCGACCCGATCACGGATGGCTCGATCCGCGAGCTCGGCGAGGTTCTCGGGCTGCTTCGGGCCTGAGGCGCCAGCCGGCCAAGGCGGGTGCCTCAGGGCGAGCGCGCCGTCTCGTCCGCGAGGTGACGCAGCAGCGCCTGCATCCCGCCCTCGGCGTGGACCTCGCGCTGCCGCTTTGGCGCTCCTCCCTCTCTCAGGATGCGCTCCACACCCTCGAGGGCGTCGTCCTCCCCGCGCAGCTCGTCTAGCAGCTCGCGCACGGCATCGCGGGCCGGGCGCAGCTTGCCTCGGAACAGCAGCTCGGCGTCGAGCCCGTCCCTGACGGCGCGGAAGCTCGACCAGTGGAGCGCCTGGTCAGGCGCCTGGTCGCGTAGCGGCTCCTCGGCCGCCCGGCGGGCGAGGGCATGCACGAGCGCGGCGACGCCGGCGGCCTCCTCGAGGCCCGTCTGCACGTCCAGCTCGCGCAGCTCGATCGTGCCCAGGCGCGGCTGCAGGCGGGCGTCCCACCAGACCATCGTGTGGTCCTTAGGGCCGCCGCCCGCGGCGACGGAGTCGAGCGCCTCGAGGTAGTCCTGCCAGCCGCGCAGGCGCGGCGGCATCCCGCGGCCGGGGTAGGCGCGGATGATGGCCGCACGGGAGCTCGCAAGGCCCGAGTCGAAGCCGAACCAGAACGGCGAGCCAGCGCCGAGGGCGCCGATCAGCGGGAGGGCCTCGCGGAGGCCCATCAGGCCGGCGACGGCGGCGTCGGGCGACGGCATCGCGACGTGCACGTGAAGCGCGCATTCGGGGGTGCGCTTGATGAGACCGCGCATCTCCCCCTCGACGCGCCGGTAGCGGTCGGAATCCACGAGCCGGACCTCGCCGAAGCGGGCGTCGGGGTGAAGGCCGACCGCCATGGGAGTGCCACCCGCCTCGATGACGGCGGCGCGGCCGGCGGCGACGTCGGCGATGGCCTCGCCCGCTGTGCGACGCGGCTCGGACCGGACCTCGACCTCCGCCAGGAAGGCCTCGTGGTCGGCCCGCTCCTTGGGAAGCTGCACGGCCGGCAGGACCTGATCGGCGACATGGGCGAGCTGAAGCGTGTCCGGCTCGACGAGAAGCAGCTCCTCCTCGAGACCGATGGTGAAGGGCTCCCCGGTGCCAAAGCGATGCTCGTGGCGGGCGAAGCCGGAGTCGGAAGGCGGCGGCTCGCCCGCGGCAGCCGTCACGGGCTCTCCCCAAGCGCCGCACGGGCCGCTATCCGGCCGAACACCCGCGCGGCGGCCAGCCCGCTCGCGTAGCCGCCCGTCGCGATGCCGCCGGCGTCGGCTCCGCACGCGAACACTCCGGGCCACGCCCGGGCGGCCCGGTCGATCCTCAGCCCGCCCAGTGTCGTCGTGATCCCCGCCACCGTCTCCACGGACACATGCTCCGGCTCGCGGCGGACGGGGGCGCCCGCCTCCTCCGCGGCGTCCACCATCTGCCCCACCGTCCGGTCCCGCACCCGTTCGCCGAGCGCCGCCCGCGGCACCCGGAACCACGCCCGCGCGCGAGGCTGCCTCGCCATCCACTGCGCCGTGTCGATCTCAGACCACGTCGCAGTCTCGTAACGCTCACCGCGCTCATTCGTCACCTCCGCGTGCCTGGCGTAGAGCTGCGAGAGGCGCACGAAGCCTGCGGGCTCCACGCGAGCGGGGGGCGCGGGCATCGCGCGCGCGTAGACCTGGTCCAGCCCCCGGCCGAGGTCCGCCCCCGAGGCGAGCCCGAGGCGAAGACCATCACCCGTCGAGCCGGGCGCGGCGCGCAGGAGGAGATGGTCCGCCTCGGACGTCACGTGCTCGCGCACGAGAGCGGGATCCGCCGCGAAGCCGCCGGTCGCGAGAACGACGGGCATGCGGTCCGGGAGCTCGCGAAGGGGTGACGCGAGGTTCACGCCGGAGGCTGCGGAGGCCGCCGTCACCAACCCGCCGGCGGCGGCCACCAGCGCCTCCGTCAGCCCTTCCGGGTCGAACCGGAGCCCGGTCGTTAGCGGGTTGCCCGTCTCGCGCGCCAGCACGGGCGCTCCAAGCAACTCCAGCCACCCGAGGTCCGCGTCCAGTCGCTCGAACAGCAGCCGCTGCAGCTCCCGGTCGCCGTCCGGGCACTCGGCGGTGAACCGATCCAGCTCCCGGTGGCGCCAGATCACTCCGCTCGACAGCCGCATCGACCCGCCAGGCCGCTCCAGCTTCTCGAACACCGCCGGTGCCGCTCCCAGCCGCCGCGCCTCCGCCGCCGCCACCAGGCCGGCCAGCCCAGCGCCGGCCACCACGAGGTCGCTCAAACGAGCGCGAACCCCGGCTTGTGCTCGACGTACTCGATCCGCACGCCCGCCGGTCCGCGCAGGAACACCGCGAACGTGTTCGGCGCGTCCTTGACGTCGTCGATCTCCACCCCGTGCCGCTCAGCCTCGCGCTGGACGTCCGAGGCCGAGTCGACCAGCAGCGCGATGTGGTTCAACAGCGGCTGGTCGCCGTCCTCCGTATTCCCCTCCACGATCCGCAGTTCGCGGTCGGCCACGCGGAGGACGCCGTCGCGGCGCTCGAAGCCCATCTCGTCGAGCTCGGTGAGCGCTGCCTCGCGGTCGGGCAACCGCAGCACCACATGGTCGAGGTCGAAGTCCGTCCCGCCGCGCTCCACGAGCACGATCGGCACCCCGTTCGGCGCCTCGAGCACGGCGGAGCCGTTCTCGCGCCGGACGCCGGCGGACTGCGGCAGCCCCGACACGGCCGCCGAGAGGTTCCCCACTCGCAGGCCGATCCGCTCGAGCGAGCCGCGCTGCCGCCGCCCCTCGGCGTCGAACAGCGTGAGCTTCCCGAGCTTGGCGTCGACGCCCACCAGCGTGAACGTGTCGGTCTCCTCGATCACGTGCATCCCGAGGTGGTCGCAGAGGAAGCCGGCGAGCTCCCTCCGCTGGTCGACCCACAGGGCGACGTGGTCGAGGCTGGTGGGGTTGATCTCCGGCGGCATCCCGACCCGCTTACCCGCCGATGCGGCGCGGAATCATGCCGCCGCCCCCAACCGCTCGAGCTCGCCGGGATCGAGCTCGATCGACTGCGCCGCCACGTTCTCCTCGAGGTGCTCGACCGATGCCGTGCCGGGGATCGGCAGCATCACGGGCGAGCGGGCGAGCAGCCAGGCGAGCGCGAGCTGCCCCGGCGCCGCGTCGTGCCGGCGCGCCAGATCGTCGAATGGGCTGCCCGGCCGTGCCAGCTCGCCGATCGCCAGCGGGAACCATGGAATGAAGCCGAGCCCGTCGCGCTCGCACGCCTCGAGCACGCTCTCCGAGTGCCGCTCGGTCAGGTTGTAGCGGTTCTGGACCGTTACCACGTCGACCACCGCGCGCGCCCGCGCGAGCTCCTCGACGGAGACGTTCGACACGCCGATGTGGCGGATCTTGCCCTCGTCCTGAAGCTCCTTCAGGGCGCCCATCGAGTCCTCGAGCGGGACCCGTGGGTCGGGCGAGTGCAGCTGGTACAGGTCGATCCGCTCCAGCCGCAGCCGCCGCAGGCTCGCCTCGCAGCACTCCTTCAGGCGCTCGGGCCGGCCGTCGCGCGGCCACTGCCCCGGGCCGGTCCGGCGCAGCCCTCCCTTCGTGGCGATGACGAGCCCGTCCGGATACGGGTGGAGCGCCTCGGCGATCAGGTTCTCGCTCACCTCGGGCCCGTACGAGTCCGCGGTGTCGATCAGGTTGACGCCGAGCTCCACGACGCGCCGGAGGAGGCGTCGCGCCTCCTCCGGGTCGTCAGGCGGTCACCAGATCCCGTCGCCGGTGATCCGCATCGCCCCGAAGCCGAGGCGGCGGACCTCCAGGTCACCGCCGATGGTGAAGGTGTGCATGCACACCAGGCTAGTCGTCGTCGTGGTCCCGGCTCCCTCCGAACGGGCCCCAGATCGCGTAGGTCAGCGCCTCGAGCGCGGGGCCCGGGCTGGGCGCTCCCCGCTCGCCCTGCTGGTTGAGGAAGAAGGTCTTCCCGTCCGGGCTGAACGTGCCGCCGCAGAACTCGGTCTCGTTCAACACAGACTTGGCGAAGTCGTAGATCTCACCGCTCCGGGTCACACCCCGGACGAACTGCTCGCCGGACGAGTCCTCCTGGAGAAAGACGTCGCCTGTGCCCGGCACCACCACCACGTTGTCCGGGCTCTCGAGCGAGGTGGAGCTGGTCGACTCGTAGATCAGCTTCAGCCGCCCGCCGCGGCCCTCTGGCTTGTATTCCCACAGCTGGCCCAGCTGCGCCTCCCCGCCGGTCGTGCAGTCGAAGTACACGCGGCCGTCGGAGGCCCAGGCGCCCTCAGTGCGATCGAAGATCGCCGCGCCCTTCGACTGCGCCTCCTGGCGGACCGTGTCCTGGGGCGGGTTGGGCTCCTCGATCCTCACCCACTCGGCGGGGAAGCTCTGGCCCGGGTTGGCGGTGTTGGCGTCGAAGTTCGGCGTGCCGCGCACCACCAGCGCCTCCAGCGTCCCGCCGAACGATGCGAGGTCGCCGGCCTCGCGCGGCCGGCGCCTGGGCAGGAACCGGTAGAAGGCCGCGTTGTCGCGGTCCTCGGTCTCGTACAGCGCACCGTCGAGCCAGGCCACGGCCTCGTGCGAGAAACGGCCCGCCGCCAGGATCGGCATGGGCTCGACGGGGCCGTCGGCGTCCGCCGGGATCTCGAAGGAGTAGCCGTGCGGCACGCCGCTGCCTGGGACCACGTTGTTCTCCACCGAGCCGTAGTTGAAGATCTCCTCGCAGCTGATCCAGGAGCCCCACGGCGTGACACCGCCAGCGCAGTTGGTGTGCGTACCGCCGAGCACCGCGAAGCTCTCGGTCACCGTGCGGTTCCTCGACACCACCAGCTTGGTGTTGCCGCCGCGCACGTTCGGATCCTGGTCGTAGCGCTTGCCGGCGGGCACCTTGACCTCGATCTCGCCCGGTCGCGAGCGGTTCTCGTGGTTGCGGATCAGGATCGTGCTGCCGTTCCGGCCCCGGTAGGCAGCCATCCCGTCGAAGATCCCGGGGGTCGGATTGCCGTCGTCCATCGGGTCGTTCTGGCGCGAGATGACCCGATATCTGAAGCCCGGCGGAAGCGCGATGTACGCCACTCCGGAGTCCTCCTCGGGCGTCGGCCGGAGCGGCCCGTAGCCCGCGCTCCGGCGGCTGCGTCCCTCCGCCGCGCGCGCCGTGAGCGCCGATATCGGCCCGGCGAGCGCGAGCCCGCCCCCGACGGCGATCGATCCCTGGGTGAAGCGCCTGCGGGTGACGTCAACTGCCATGCTGGCTCCTTTTGCTTCGTGGACGCCGGCAGACTTACCCCGCGAGGAGGTTCGCTTGTGACCCTCGCGTAACCGACCTGTGACGATCGGCGCAGCCGCCCTACGATGCGGGCGGTGCCCGGACACGACATCTACGGAAGGCCTCCACCGCGGGAGGCGGCAGGCGCTGACGCGGAGATCTCGCGACGCTCGCTGTTCCGCCTCCGGCTGGGCGGCGCCGCCCGGCGCGACATCGACGTGGACGGCGTCCTCGACCGCGTGCGCGCCTGCTGGGACCGGGACGGCCACGAGCTCCTCCTGCGCCAGCTCGAGCCCGCGGCCGAGCTGCTTGCCGACCTGACTCTGGTGGCGCGCGGCAAGCGCGTGTTCGACGCCGCCGCCGGCGACGGCAACGTTGCGCTGGCGGCCGCCCGGCGCGGCGCCGAGGTGGACGCCTGCGACCTGTCGCCCCGGATGGTCGAGCGCGGAAAGGCGCGCTGCCCGGCCGCGTTCTGGCGCGTGGCGGACGTACAGGAGCTCCCGTACGACGACGGGGAGTTCGACGCCGTGCTCTCGAGCTTCGGCGCCCACCTCGCCCCGAACCCGGGCAGGGCGGCGGGTGAGCTCGTCCGCGTGGCGCGGCCGGGCGGTTTCGTGGGGCTCGCCGCGTGGATCCCGCGCGGCCTGCCGGGCCGCATGGACGAGCTGGTCGAGCGCTTCGTCCCGTTGCCGGACGGCGTGCCGCAACCGGACCGCTGGGGCGTGGAGGAGGTTGCGCGGCGGCGGCTCGGGCCGCTGCTCGAGGACCTCCAGCTGCGCACCCGGACGCTCCCGCTGCGCTTCGACTCACCCGACGCGGCATTCGAGGCGCTGGTGCGCCCGCATCCGCTCGACGACCAGGATCGCGCGGCGCTGCGACCCCGCTTCGAGCGCCTGCTCAGCTCCTGCAACAGCGGCGCGCCGGCGGTCCAGATCGACGCCCGCTACCTGGTCGCCGTTGGGCGCTGCAAATTGTAAAGACGTGGACTAGGCTCACACCCCAGCCCGGTCCCGAACACAGGAGGCGCTGATGTCCACCAGCACCCCTCGTCCCGCCGACCGCAGCGACGCCGCCGGCAAGCCCATGCGCGGCAAGCTCTCCTCCGCCACCAGGAGGGACTTCATCCGCGGCGTGGCCGCAGCCGGCGCGAGCACCGTGGGCGCCGTGGCCCTCGAGAGCAGCGGCCTCGACCTGTTCTCCGAGCAGGCCTTCGCCCGGCATCGCGGCAACGACTTCAGCGAGTTCAGGGCGATCGCGCCCTCGAGCGCGGACGCGCTCGAGGTGGCGCCCGGCTTCCGGGCCGACGTGCTGATCTCCTGGGGCGACATCTTCCGCGGTAAGGACCGCCGCGCGCTCCGCTACGGGTTCAACAACGATTTCCTCGCCTACTTCCCGTTGCGCGGCAGCCGGGAGGGGATCCTGTTCGTCAACCACGAGTATCCCGACCCCTTCTTCCTGCACGGCTACAAGCCCGACGGGAGCCCGAAGAACGCGGCCCAGGTGCAGGAGGAGCAGGACTCGGTGGGCAACTCGATCCTGCACGTCAAGCGGCGCGGCAACGGCCGCTGGAAGGTGGTCTCGCCGTCGAAGTACAACCGCCGCATCTACGGCGACCGACCGGACCTGGTCTTCACGGGACCGCTCGTCGGGGCCCCGGGAATCGGGACCAGCGCGCACGGCTCGGTCGGCAACTGCTCGGGCGGCATCACGCCGTGGGGCACGGCGCTGTCGTGCGAGGAGAACTTCGACGGCTACGGCACGGCCCCGGCGCCCAACGTCGAGTTCTTCTACGGCTGGACCCAGTTCGGCGGGCAGCCGGAGGACGCCGAGTACGAGTTCACGACGTTCAAGAAGTACGGCTGGGTCTGCGAGCACGACCCCTACGACCCGGAGTACGTCGGACGCAAGCACACCGCGCTCGGCCGCTTCCGCCACGAGAACACCGCGTTCCGGCACGAGCCCGGCAGGAAGTTCGTGCTCTACATGGGCGACGACAAGGCCAACGAGGGCGTCTACAAGTTCGTGTCGGACCGGAGCCTGAGGTCCTCCCGCCACAAGGGCGACAACCGCCGGATCCTCGAGGAGGGCACGCTCTACATCGCGCGCTGGGAGCCGGAGGGGCGGCGCCGCTTCGCGGTCGCGGGCAGCACGGATCCGATCACAGAGGAGGAAGGCACGGGCACGTGGGTGGAGGTCCGCGAGGACGAGCTCGACGACACGGCCACGAAGCTGCGGGCGCGTTTCACCGACGCGGTGTTCGACATGCACTTCGCGACCAACCGCCCGGAGGACGTTGAGGTGGCCGAGGACGGCAGCGTGTTCATCGCGCTCACCAACAACAGCTCGGTGAACGACTCGCACGGATCGGTGCGCCGGCTGCGCGAGCGTAACAACGACCCGGAGGCGCTCGAGTTCACCTGGCGCGACTACGCCAACGGCGGCCCGACCGGGTCGAGCGAGCCCGGGCGCGAGGGTTTCTCGAGCCCGGACAACCTGGTCTTCGACAAGGCCGGCAACCTCTGGGTGGTCACGGACATCTCGACCACCTCGCTCAACCGGCCGGACCGCCCCTACGCGTACCACAAGAACAACGCGATGTTCATGATCCCGACCTCAGGCAGGAACAGGGGCGTTGCCTTCCGCTTCGCAAACGGGCCGGTTGAGTGCGAGCTGACCGGGCCGTACTTCACGCCAGACGAGGAGACGCTGTTCGTGAACGTCCAGCACCCCGGGGAGACGACGGGCATCTCGGCGACGTCACCCGGCGTGTTCGGCCAGGAGGCGACCTACACGAGCTGGTGGCCTGAGGGCAACAAGACGACGGGCGAGAACCCGTCCACCCCCATGCCCTCCACCGTGGCGATCACTCGCGGGCGGCCGGGCGAGGGGAGCGACGACGGGGACGACGACTGATCGGCCCTAGCCGAGCCGCAGGACCTCGGGCGCGGGCTTGCCCGCCGCGAGGCGCTTCTCGATCGCCTGCGCCCGCTTGCGGAACATCGTCACGTTGCGCAGCTTGATCTCCTCGTAGCCGCGGATCAGGTCCGGCAGCTCGAGCAGCTCGAGCGCGGTCGGGTGGTTCTCCGGCCTGAGCTTCGTGAGCGTGCGCCCGACCATGTCCTCGTACTCCCGGATCAGGGTGCGCTCCACGCGCCGCACCTCGGCCCTCCCGAACGGGTCGAGCCGCGTGCCGCGCAGGCGGCGCATCCGGTAGAGCGCCTTGAACGAGGGCACGAACCAGCTGCCCAGCTTGAGCTTCCGGTCGAGCCCCATGGCCCGCAGCAGCGGCGGGTGCAGGTTGAACCAGACCTTCGCGTCCTCGCCGAACTCCGCGCGCATCTTGGCCTGCTCGACGGCGTCGAGATGCAGGCGCGCGACCTCGTACTCGTCCTTGTAGGCCATCAGCTTGAAGAGGTAATGGGCCACGGCCTGGGTCAGCTCCGAGTGGCCGGGCGTGCGCTCCTGCTCCGCCACGTGCACGCGGCGCACCGTCTCGGCGTAG
>JBKGUS010000614.1:0-11696 GCA_046462295.1 Thermoleophilaceae bacterium
CGCGCCGAACGCGGCCGAGCCGACGGCGCCGGCCGAACCCTCCGCAGCTGGACCGGTGGGTCCCTCGCAGGACAAGGCTCGTTCCGCCTCTCCGCAACCCTCCGCGCCCGCTCAGAAATCCGACCCGCGGATGGTTGGTAGGACGAGCAATCGGACCGGTGCGACCAGCGACGCGCGAGGCCGGCGGACAGGCAGGGCGAAGGCGACCGCCAGCGGCGCTCCCTCGCGCAGGGCCGGCGACGGCGAGGCGGCGAGAGCCGCGCGGAGCGGCGACTCGGAGGATGCGGCGGCGGAGGCCGGCGATGCTGCTGCGGTCGCCACAGCCGATCCGGTCGTGACGGGCGCTCAGGCCTCGGAGGACTCGAGCGGGGCGCTCCCCTTCACCGGCTCCGGCGTGTCGCTGCTCGCCGCGATCGGCCTCCTCGGCCTAGGGGCCGGCCTGCTGCTTCGGCGGAAGGCCCGGCGGATCACTCGGGCCGGCGCCTGAGGCCGAAGCCGCGCAACATCAGGAGGGCCGTCTCGCCGAGGCCGCCGCGAGCCGGGAGCAGGCCGAGCTGGGTGGCGGCGTCGTAGAGGTCGTAGAAGCCGCGCGCGCGGCGCACGGCGCCGTCCGTGAGCTCGAGGTAGTGGAGGCCGTGGAGGGTGACGAACCGGTCCGTGGCGGGAAGGGCGCCGATGTCGCCGCGATGGGTGCCGAGAGCCCGCCACGGCACGCAGGCGTGCGCTCCGCGCCCAAGCGGAGGCGAGGTCGCCTCGACGCGCAGGTCCGGGAACGCCGAGCGCAGGGCGACCGCGTGGCGGTCGAGAGCCTCGACGCCACGCAGCGGATCGACCGCGACGGGGTCCTCGTATGCGACGTCGGGCGTGCAAAACCCCTCGAAACCAGCGCCTTCCCAACCCGCGCGCCAGCGAAGGGCGAGCTGATCGAGCGCGCCACGCTCGAGCCCGACGCTCACCGGCCCGATGCCGGGTCCGGCTCCAGCTCCGCGAGCCCCTCCTCCGGCGACGACGCCTCCGCGTACAGGCGGCGCGGGATCCGCCCCGCCCGGCGCGCCTCCCAGCCGGCCTCGATCGCCTTCCGCATGGCGCGTGCCATCGCGACCGGGTCGGCGGCACGCGAGATCGCGCTCGCGAGCAGCACTCCGTCGCACCCCGCCTCCATCGCGAGCGCAGCGTCCGACGCGGTTCCCACGCCCGCGTCGAGGATCACCGGCACGCTCGCCTGCTCCAAGATCAGGCGCAGGTTGTAGGGGTTGTTGATCCCCATCCCGCTGCCGATCGGCGATCCGAGCGGCATCACCGCGGCGCAGCCGGCGTCCTCCAGGCGGCGCGCCAGCACGGGGTCGTCGTTCGTGTAGGGCAGCACCACGAACCCGTCCGCAATCAGCGTCTCGGTGGCCTCGAGCAGCTCGGCGGGGTCCGGCAGCAGCGTGCGGTCGTCGCCGATCACCTCGAGCTTCACCCAGTCCGTGCCGAGCGCCTCGCGGGCGAGCCGCGCCGTAGTGACCGCCTCCCGCGCGGTGAAGCAACCGGCGGTGTTCGGCAGGACCTCCAGACCGGCGTCCTCGATCACCTCGAGGATGGAGCCGCGCGCCCGCGGGTCCACCCGGCGCATCGCGACCGTCGCAAGCTCCGCGCCGGATTCGGCGGCCGCAGCCGCCATCGTCTCGAGGTTGCGGAAGCCGCCGGTGCCGAGCACGAGCCGCGACTCGAAGGGCCGGCCGGCGATCTCGAACGCCTCCGGCGAGCCGCCCTGGACCGCGTGGAGCACCTCCATCTCCTCGCCGTCGCGAAGCGCGCGGTCCCCCCACTCGCCGCGCGGCACGACCTCGCCGTCGACCGCTACGGCCACACCGTCCGAGGACTCTGCGATCTCACGAACGACCGACTCGACCGTCGCGCCGTCGGCCAGCTCCCGGTACTCGCCGTTCACGAAGGCGCGGATCATGCGCGCACCTCGGCGAACCTCGCCGGAGACAGCGGCGCCACCTCGTTCGGGAGCGAACCGCCCGCCAGCAGCTCCGCAACCGCGTCGCCCGTCAACGGCGCCAGCAGCACGCCGTTTCGCCAGTGCCCCGTCGCCCACACGAGCCCGTCGAGCTCGCCCGGGCCCACCACCGCGCGGTTGTCCGGCGTTCCCGGCCGCAGCCCGGCGTGCGCCTCCACCAGCTCGAGCTCGCCCACCTCCGGGAGCACCTCCCAGGCCGCCTCCAGCAACCGATACACGCCACCGGCGGTGACCGCAGTGTCGAACCCCTGCTCCTCCACGGTCGCGCCCAGCACCACCCGCCCGTCGCCGCGCGCCAGCAGGTAGCAGCGCGGCGTGCGCACGATCCGCCCGAGCGGCGTGTCCATTCCGGCGCGGGCGCGCAGCTCCAGGATCTGCCCCTTCACGGGCCGCACCGGCGGTCCCTCGCCGTCGGGGGCGAGGGCGGCGCTCCAGGCGCCCGCGGCGACCACCACGGAGTCGCACGACACCACGCCGGAATCCGTCCGCACACCCGTCACGCGGCCGTGCGAGTGCTCGATCGCCTCCACCCGCACGCCAAGCTCGAGCTCGTCCACGGCGGACGCGAGCGCCCGGGCGGTCGCGAGCGGGTCCGCGGCGGCGTCGCCGTGCGCGGCGATCCCGCCCGCGATGCGGGGCGACAACCCGGGCTCGAGCCGGCGGCAGGCGCCGGGAGTGAGCCACTCCACGTCGAGCCCGAGGCCGCGCTGGAACTCATGCAGCCGGCGCAACGCCTCGGCGTCGTCCCGGTCGGCGGCCACCACGAGCGCGCCGCTCTCGCGGTAGCCCGTGGGCATCCCGGTGCGCTCCTCGAGCTCGGCCGCGAACGCGGGCCAGCGCTCCCGACCGGCGAGGTTCACGCGCAGTAGCGGCTCCTCGCCGAAGTCGGCCTCCGTGACCGGCGCCAGCATGCCCGCGGCGACCCCCGACGAGCCCGCCGCGGGCGCCGCGGCGCGGTCGACGACGAGCACGGAAAGTCCCCGCTTTGCTGCACGCCAGGCGCACGCGAGGCCGATCAGGCCTGCGCCGATCACGACGGCGTCGTAGCGTGTCCTCTGCGGCAGTTGAATCACCTTCCCTTCGCCGGCATTACCCGGGTCAGGTTCGACGGTCGGCGGCGCCGCAGCCGCCCTCTCAGCCCGGTCCCTCCGAGCTCCCGTTGGGCCGCAAGCACTCGGCTCGGCCGAGTGCGCGCGGTCGGTTGTTACTGCCTGAATCCTATCGCCGCGCGGTCATCTGCTAAGGATTGGTGACCGGTGGGACCGCAACTATGCGGTCTCATGCTGTTTAGACAGGGACTCCGGGAGCGTTCCGCCCACTTCTCCGCTCCCGCTCGCGCCATGAAACGACTGACGATCACAATCGCCATGCTCATCGCTGCCGCCGTCGCCGCCCCGACGGCCGACGCCTCGACCCGGCAGCTCACGATCATGCAAGACGACGTGCAGGTCCGCGGGGCGACCGACAGGACGCTCGACGAGTTCGACCGCCTCGGAGTCGAAATCGTGAAGCTCAACCTCTACTGGGACGAGGTGGCGCCGAAGGGTCGTCGCAAGCCCCGCGGCTTCGACGGCGCCGATCCCGCCGACTACAACTGGAGCAACTACGGCGCCGCGATCCACGGCATCCGCCAGCGCGGCATGCGGCCCTTCCTCAGCCTCGGCGGGCGCGGCCCGCGCTGGGCGACCGGGAGCCGCGGCCGGCGTGGCACCTACCGGCCGAGCGCGAAGGAGTTCCGGCGCTTCACCGAGGCGGTCGGACGGCAATTCCCCGAGGTCGACCTGTGGTCGATCTGGAACGAGCCCAACCTGTACAGCTGGCTCAGCCCGCAGCGCCGCAAGCGCGTGCCGGTGTCGCCCTCGATCTACCGCAAGCTCTACGTCGCCGGGCACCGGGGCCTGCGCGCCTCGGACAACGGCGGCGACACCATCCTCATCGGCGAGCTGATGCCGCGCGGCGGCACCGACCGGCGCAAGGTCCCGCCGCTCCAGTTCCTCCGCGAGATGGTCTGCCTCGACCGCAACTACCGCCAGTACCGCGGCCGCGCCGCGAAGCTGCGGGGCTGCTCGCGGGTCGGCCGCATCCGAACCTCGGGATTCGCGTACCACCCCTATACGCTCGCCGGCGGCCCCAAGGTGGACGAGGGGCGCGACGACGCTGCCATCGGCCAGCTCGGCCGGGTGCGGAGCACACTCGACAAGCTCGCCCGGCGCGGCAAGCTCCCCCGCCGGCTGAAGATCTGGATCACGGAGTTCGGCTACCAGACCAAGCCGCCCGACCCGTTCGGCACGCCGATCGGCCGCGCCCCGAACCTGATGGACCTGAGCGAGTGGATCGCGTTCCGCAACCCGCGCGTGGCCACCTACGCCCAGTACACGCTGCGCGACAACGACTTCTGGCAGTCCGGCCTGCGCCGTGCGAACGGCCGACCGAAGCGCCGCGTGTACGAGGCCTTCCGCATGCCTCTGTTCGTGCGGTCGCTCGGCGGAAACCGGGTCGAGGTGTTCGGCGGCCTGCGCTCCGCCTCGGGCGGCAGCGCCCGGATCGAATCCAAGGCTCCGGGCGGTCGCTACCGTTCGCGCGGGTCCGCGTCGGTCAACAGGGCTGGCTACTTCCGCCGCATCTTCCGAGTGAGGAATGCCGTCCGTCATACGTTCCGGGTGACGCTGGACGGGCGTTCACGGACCAAGCGAGTCACCCGCTGAAAGGAGAAATCAGTCCCGTGAGTACAGCCGCACCCCGACCCACCCGAGCCCTTCTCGCGGCGCTGGTCGTGGCCGCCTCGCTGCTCACCGGCTTGCTGTTCGCGCCGGGCGACGCGCGCGCAGCGCGCGGCATGGAGCTGGCCATCCAGGACGACTCTCTGTTCGTCCAGGGCAACAAGCGCTTCAGGGGCAACAAGGCCTTCCGCTACGTGAAGCAGCTCGGCGTGACCCGCATCCGCGTGAACCTGCTCTGGGCGTACACGATGCCCCGGCCGCAGTACAACGCGCGCCGCAAGCCGGCCACCATCAATTACGACTTCACGCAGATCGACCAGCTGATCGACCGTGCGGCGTCGAACGGCATCCGGATCCACCTGTCGCTCACGGGGCCGGCTCCGCGTTGGGCGAACGCGAAGCGTGCCAAGACGAAGAGGGCGTGGTTCAAGCCCAACGCGCGTCAGTTCGGCCAGTTCGCTCGGGTCGCGGCGCAGCACTTCAAGGGCCGTGTCGACCGCTACAGCATCTGGAACGAGCCAAACTGGAAGACATGGCTCGGACCGCTGAAGTCCGCTCCGTCGCTCTACCGCTCGATGTACGTGCGGGCCTACTCGGCGATCAAGAAGGCGGATCGGCGCGCCAAGGTGCTGATCGGGGAGACGAGCCCGTACGGGCGTCGCGGCCTCTCCACGGCTCCGCTCGCCTTCCTGCGCAAGGTGGCGTGCGTGAACAGCAGGTACCGCCGCGTGCGGAAGTGCCCGAAGCTCAAGGCCGACGGCTACGCGCACCATCCGTACGACTTCCGGCACGCGCCCAACTTCGAGTATCCGGGCGCGGACAACGTCACGATCGGGACGCTGTCGCGCCTGACGCGGGCGCTGGACAGGCTGCGGCGCTCCGGCGCCCTGCGCACCCCGCGCGGCGGGCGCATGCCGCTGTACCTGACGGAGTACGGCTACTTCGCGTCGGGCAGGCGGGCGCTGCCCGCGAGGACGCGGTCGCGCTACCTGAAGCAGGCGTACACGATCGCGCTCCGCAACGGGCGCGTGAAGAGCCAGATGCAGTACCTGTTGCTGACGCTGCCGCGCGGCTCGGCGTCGACGTTCAACACGGGGCTCGTATCACGCTCCGGCGGGCGGCTGCCACAGTTCAACGCGCTGCGCAGCTGGTACCGGGGGAACCGGCGCCGGGTGAAGCGCCCGGGGCGGTCGTTCTCGCTCCCGCCGGCGCAGGCGAACCCGATCGGCTGAGGCATTGAGTACCGGGCTCGCCGACGCGCGTGAGCGCCTCCGGCGGGCCCGGCTCTACCTCGTCGTGGAGGCCGCGGCGGAGCCTGTGCTCCGCGCGGCCTTGCGCGGCGGGGTGGACATGGTCCAGCTGCGCGACAAGCGGGAGGACGAAGCAGCGATCCTCGCCGCAGCCGCGCGCTTCCGCTCGATCTGCGCGGAGCACGGCGCGCTCCTGTGGCTGAACGACCGGCCCGACCTGGCGCTCGCCGCCGGGGTCGACGGGGTGCACGTGGGCCAAGACGACCTGCCGGTGGCCGAGGTGCGGGAGCAGGTGGGCGACTCGCTTCTGATCGGCCTCTCGACCCACTCGCCCGCGCAGTTCGACGCGGCGCTCCGCTCGGAGGCGGACCAGCTGAGCGTCGGCCCGGTCTGGGAGACGCCCACGAAGGAGGGACGACCGGCCGCCGGGCTCTCCTACGTGCGCTATGCGGCCGAGCTCGGCGGCGATCGGCCCTGGTTCGCAATCGGCGGGATCACGCCGGAGAACGTGGCCGAGGTGGTCGCGGCGGGCGCGCGGCGGATCGTGGTGGTGCGGGCCGTCCGCGACGCCGCCGACCCAGAGGCGGCGGCGGCCGAGCTGCGCGCCGCGCTCGACTGACCTGGCGGTCAGGGCATCCGGCCCCGGCCCTCGCGCGCCGAAGCTGTGCGCTTCTTCCATACGACCCGGCCGCGCCTGCGGCCTCTGTATGGTGCGCGCCGGGGTTGCCGCGGAGGACATCGCATGCTCTTCGCGCGTCCCGTTCGCGCCCTGCTCGCCGCGACTCTCGCGGTCGGCTCGATCGCAACCCTCTGGCTGATGCTTTCCGATGACGCGCGAGCCGCGCGCGGCCTCGAGCTCGGAATCCAGGACGACGCCCTCTTCGTTCAGGGCACAAGCGCTGGAAGGGCGACCGCTCCTTCCAGTACGCGAAGGCGCTCGGCGTCACCCGCATCAGGGTCAACCTGCTGTGGGCGTGGACGATGCCGTCCCCGCAGGCCGGCGCCCGCCGCAGGCCCGCCGTACCGGCGCAAGCGCGGCTGCCCGCGGATGAAGGCGGACCCGGGCGAACAGGAACAAGGTGAAGCGCCCCGGCAAGGCGTTCAAGCTGCCAGCGCGCAAGGCGAACCCGACGTTCTGAGGACTACGGCGAGCAGACGCCTTCAGGGGTCTTGACGCACCCCTGGAGGCTCTGCGCGCTGGCGGTGAAAGCCTGCAGCGACAGGCGCGGCTCGAAGACGCCGTCCGCATAGCGGTTGAGCCCGGCGTAGTCGAACAGGTCGCCGTCCGAGTAGGACGACGCCCACGTGTACCAGTAGACCCGCCCGATGCGGAACCTGCGGCGCTTGCGGGCGGCCCGGCGGTAGAGCTCGCTGAGCTTGGAGGCCATCCCCTCGTCCGTGGTGTACCAGGAGCGCTGCCACGCGACCGATGGCGGCGGCACCCGGTCCTGCGCAGCGGGCCAGGTGGTCTCCGTGACCCAGATCGGCTTGCGCTTCTCGCGGCCTCTCGCGAGGGCGCGGCGGAAGTAGCGCACGCCCTTCATCACGTTCTTGGGCCTTGACGTGAAGAAGTTCAGTGCGGCTACGTCGAAGTGGCGGCGGATCTTGTGGCGGTTCAGGCGGTCGAGGTGGCGCCAGGCGAAGTCGGCCATGGCGGCGAGGACGATGGTGGCGCGGCGGTCGACGCTCTCGATCGCGCGCTTGGAGGCCCGGAGCAGCGGGGCGTAGCCGCGAGCCCAGGAGTTGCCCTTGCTGTTCCAGTAGAAGTCGAGGTGCGGCTCGTTCCAGATCTGCCACTCGCGGAGCGGACGGCGAGTTATTTCCGGGTGCTCGTCCCAAAAGGAGCCGTGCGGGCCGTAGCGCAGCACGAGCGTGCGGAGGAAGGCGGTGTAGGCGCCTATGTGCGCGGGCGGGGCGCCGGTGACGGGTCGCTTGGCCGCCCAGTCGGGTGTGTCGATCACGATCGGCAGCAGCTTGATGCCGTGGCGGGCGGCGAGGCCGACCAACTCGTCCGTTGCGGTGAGGTCGGGGGCGTTGCCCTCCGTGGGCTGGGCCCGTGCCCAGGAGAAGACCGTTCTGACCGACTCCACCCCGGACTGCGCCATCAGGGACCACTGCTGCTCGAGGTCGGCGGCCGGGGCGCGGGTGGCGGCGCGGTCCCACATGACGCCGTGGAAGCCGTGAGGGACCCTGCGGGGGGCGGCTTGCGCGGTCGGCGCCACCGCTGCAACAAGCGCGGCGGTGAGGGCAATGAGGGCTACGGCTCGGAGCATGCTCGGCATCGAAACCCGGCAGCCTAGGGAACGATGCGCCGCGGGCTTCGAGGCGACTAACGTCTTGCGACGCATGTCCGGCAAGCGCACCAGCCGCAAGCGGCGCAAGGAGCGGCGGGCGGCGAGCGCGCCGCCGCGGCCGCCGGCGGCCACCGGCTACGCCCGTTCCCGCGCCAAGGACGAGGAGGCGCGAGCGGCGCTCGAGCCGCTGCGCCAGGGCGAGCGGCCGACGGCCGTGACAGTCGGCGCGATCGTCGCCACCTTGCTTGCTCTCGCCAACCTCATCGCCCTGGCGTTCGGCTACAACGCGGGCGAGGACACGCTGTCGCCGGGCAGCGACGTTACGGGGAGCATCCTCACCACGTTGGTGGTCGGGGTCGTGGCCTACGGCATGTGGCGCGCGAAGTACTGGGGCGTGCTCGGGATGCAGACCCTGCTGGCCCTCACGCTGGTCATTTCCTCGCTTGCGCTGCTCTTCGCCAACAGCGTGTGGGCGGCGCTGCTCCTCGTGCTGATCCTCGCCGGAGCGGGGACGCTGTTCTGGGTCCTGATCAAGGCGATGGCCCGCATCCAGATGCCGGAACGCCCGAGCGCCTCGCGGCGGCCGTCGGAGGGCGGTCGCTAGGCTCTCCGGCCCTATGCCGGAGGACAGGTACGACTGCATCGTGATCGGCTCCGGCCCGGGCGGTTACGTGGCCGCGATCCGGGCCGCGCAGCTCGGGATGAAGACCGCCGTGGTGGAGAAGGGCAACACCGGCGGGCGCTGTCTCAACGAGGCGTGCATCCCGGCGAAGTCGATCCTGCGCGTGGCCGAGGTGATGTCCGAGGTGCGGCACGCCGGCGATTTCGGGATCTCGGTGAGCGACACGTCGTTCGACTACTCGGGCGCGGCGGCGCACAGGGACAAGGTCGTGAAGACGCTCACGGGCGGCGTGGGGATGCTGTTCAAGAAGAACAAGATCGACCTGATCGACGGATTCGGCTCGGTCACCGACGACGGCAACGTGAAAATCGGCGGCCAGTTCGACGGGACCGAGGTGCAGACGGACCGCGTGGTGCTCGCGTGCGGCTCGGTGGCGAAGCCGATCCTCGATCTGTCGTTCGGGAAGCGTGTGCTGGACACCGCCGGGATGTGGCTGTTGAACGAGCAGCCGAAGCGGCTGTGCGTGATCGGGGCAGGCGCCTCCGGAGTGGAGATCGCTTCCGCCTTTGGGCGCCTCGGCACGGAGGTGCTGCTGCTCGAGGCGCTGGACCAGATCCTGCCGCTCGAGGACGAGGAGATCTCGAAGGCGTGCGCGCGCGAGGTCAAGAAGCAGAACGTGCGCATCGAGACCGGGGCGAAGGTGGAGAGCGCCTCGCCGTCCGACTCCGGTGTCTCCGTCACCTTCAACGGGGAGACGGAGGATTTCGACTATCTCGTCATCGCTGCCGGACGCGCCCCGGACGTTGAGGGGCTCGGGCTGGAAGAGGCGGGGATCGAGCGGGACGACCGCGGCATGATCAAGGTGGATGGCCGGCTCCGCACCTCCCGCGAGGGCGTGTGGGCGATCGGCGACATGGTGCCGGGCCCGGCGCTGGCCCACAAGGCATCCGACGAGGGCATCATCGCCGTGGAGGACGCGGCCGGGAACGACGTGCACCCGATCGACTACCAGTTCGTGCCGGCGGTGACCTTCTGCCACCCGCAGGTGGCCTCCTTCGGTCTCACGGAGAAGGCCGCGCGCGAGGCCGGCCACGACGTGGTGGTCGGCAAGGTGCCGATGGGAGCCGTGGGAGCGCCGACCGTGTACGGCGACCGAGCCGGCCTGGTGAAGATCGTGGGCGACTCGAAGTACGGCGAGATCCTGGGCGCCCACATCTGCTCGGTAAAGGCAGCCGACCTGATCCAGGAGCTCGTGAACGCGCGTGAGCTCGAGGGCGGCTTCCACGAGGTCGCCCGGACGATCCACCCGCACCCGGCGTTCGCCGAGACCGTGATGGAGGCCGCCCGGGCGACGGACGGCTGGCTCATCCACGGCTGACCGCGGTTCTGCCTCCCTGAGAACCCGACTGTCCCGACTTTTGGGGCTATAGGCCCCCCTAGGCGGGACAGTCGCCGCTCAGCTCCGTCCTCGGGCCGCTAGCCGGGCCGGGCGCCTGAGCCAACAGCTCAAGAGTGAACAACGAATTTCGCGCAAATAGCGACCAACTCGACACGACAGACCCATAGGTGTCTCTTGATGGCCCCGTCCAGGCCGTACGCTGCGCAGCGTGGGCGGTAGCGAGTCCACTCACGGGGGTAGCCGACCAGCCGGGGCGAGATCTCCGGCCGAAGATCTTCACCGGAGATGGTGATGAATCTCTTGCCCCAGCCCCTTGGCCGTCTTGCCGCCCTGGCCGCGCTCTGCATCGTCCCGTTGCTCGGCACCACAGCGCCGGCCACAGCCGCCGAGTACGCGATCAACGCCTGCCAGGCCGACCGCACCAACTACTCGACCCAAGCGTTCGAGGACTTCGCGACCCGAGGGATGATGTGGAAGCGCGCCTGCGATCCGGAGGGACCCGGCCTACGCGGGCTGGTCACGGGCAACGTGGTGCGATCGGGCCGAGTCGCGCGGGGAGCGCGGTCCTACTTCGTGATGAAGGCACCGGACGGCACCCGATTCGCACGACTGAGCTGGTCCGGCCAGGCACGCCGTCGCGACTGCCGGTACGCGCTCCAGCTCTGGGCGAGCAAGCCAGACGGCGCGCCGGTGCCGATCAAGAACGTGCGAGCGAACCGGCGATGCCCACGCCCCAAGTTCGCCCAAGCGGCCGGATGGCCCCGCGCCCGGACGTACGACATACAGGGCGCAACGAAGATCGTGCAACGAGTGGTGTGCGTCGGGTCGAAGAAGACCCCATACTGCTCGAGCCGAGGCCTGAACTACATCCGAACCTTCAAGGCCCAGGCGACGGTCGTGGACGTGACGCCACCCGCGATCGGGATCGTGCAGGACAACGCGTTCACTCAGGGGGAGTGGGTGAGCGGTGTGCAGAACGTGACGTACGGGGCGTGGGACAACTCGGGGGTTCGGCTCGTGCGGCCGATCCTTGGGAACGCCGCACGGACCGATGCGTCCAGAGCGTGCGATTTTTCGCGACCGGTCCCGTGCAGCAACGGCTTGGGCAGCGTCACGGTCAATACCGGCGTGCTTGACGAAGGCACGCAAACGCTAGTTCTTCAGGCGGAGGATGCGGCAGGGAACCAATCCAACTCGAGCGCGGTCACGGCTCGCGTAGACAACACCGCACCGGGTGCTGTCCAGGTGGGTTTGGAAGGCGACGGAGCGTGGCGAAATCAGAACGACTTCGACGCAACTTGGGTCAACCCCGACGAGGGCGGCCGGGCGCCGATCAGGATGGCGCATTACCGGCTGTGTCAAGCAGGTACTGCGCAGTGCGTCGAGGGCGCCCAATCCGGCTT
>JBKGUS010000615.1:0-3918 GCA_046462295.1 Thermoleophilaceae bacterium
TTCGGCTCGTAGGCGCCCGCACCGGCCCCGACGTTGAGGACCGTACGAGCATCCCCGAGCGCATCGCGGATACGGGCCGCGATGCGCGGATCCTCGCGCCGGACCCGTGTATAGCCGATGCCGATCGTGTCGTAGGCCGGATCGATGCCCCAGATTGTCCCGCCCGCCACCACCGCCGATTAGTCCGGCGCACCCGCCGGGTCATCACCCACATGAGCAAGACAACCTGGCACGCGACGATGTCCCTCGACGGCTTCATCGCCGGCCCCGAGCACAGCATGGAATGGGCCTTCGGCTACGGGGACGCGCCGAACTCCATTGGCGACTCGGTCAAGACCGGCACCGGCGCGATCCTCGCCGGCCGCGGCTGGCACGACGTCGCCATGGAGCGCTACGACGGCGTGGGCGGCATCTACGGCGGCGCCTGGAGCGGGCCCGTCTTCGTCCTCACCAACCGCCCCGGCGACCAGCCCGGAGAGGGCGTCACATTCATCTCCGGCAGCGTGGAGGACGCCGTCGCCACCACCAAGGAGGCGGCGGGCGGCCGCGGTATCGGGGTCTTCGGCGCCACCACCGCCACCCAGGTCCTGGACGCGGGCCTCCTGGACGAGATCGTCGTGCACGTCGTCCCGGTCCTGCTCGGCGACGGCGTGCGGCTCTACGGCGCGCCGGGCGCGGCCCGCGTCGCGCTCGAGCGCACGGAGCTCGGCGCCTCCGGCCAGCTCACCTCCATGCGCTTCCGCGTCGCGCGCTGAGGCCTCAGAGCCCGGGCGGGTGCCGCACGACGAAGCCACGCGGGGAGCGGGGCTCCGACGTCCAGCGCGACCCGGTCTCCCTGAGCGCGCTCGTGTCGTAGCGCCGCCCGTCCACGACCATGAAGGCGTGGTTCGGGTTCGCGTAGATCGTGACGTGGCGCCCGGGGCCAGGCTCGCCGTAGCTCATGAAGCCTGACGAGTCGAGCGCGTGCTTGAGCAGCCCCGCGGCATGCAGGGCGTAGGAGATCGAGCCGGAGCAGTCGTAGCCCGTGTCGTCGAACCTGCGGTGGCCCCCGCCGAACTTGTAGGGCATGTCGGCGATCCGGTTCGCCGCGCTGATCAGCCGCCCGAGCGCCCCGGGACCGGCCGGCGGGTCGTCGCCGCCCCCGCCGCCGCCCTCGCGCTTCAGCGTCTCCCCCGCGCCGAGCCCGAGCGCCCGGCGCGTCATCGGGCCGACCACGCCGTCCGCGACGAGCCCGTGACGGCGCTGGAAGCTCTTCACCGCGGCCTCGGTCGCTGGGCCGAAGACACCGTCGGCCGTCAGCCCGAGCGCCCTCTGCAACGCCCGCACCCCGCCGCCTCCCTGGCGGCGCGACGCGCGCCGGCCGGAGCGCCGCGCCGGGCGCCGGGCGCCGACCCGCCCCCGCTTCAGCACCGGCCCCGGCCCCAGCCCGAGCGCCTGCCGCGTCACCGGCCCCACGATCCCGTCCGCCGTCAGCCCGTGACGGCGCTGGAAGCGCCTCACGGCGCGCTTCGTCTGCGAACCGAACACCCCGTCCGCCGGGATGCCGAGCTTGCGCTGCAGCCGCCGCACGTCCCGCCCGCGGGACTTGGAGGCGCTCGCCGTGACCGATCCGGAGGAGGCGCGATCGCCCTCGCCCTGCTGGGCAAACGCCTCGCCGCCGCCCGCCAGCGGCATGGCGAAGCAGGCCAAAGCGGCAAGCACAAGGGGCTGTGGGGCGGCGATCCGTCGCATCTGTTGGAACGACGCCTACGAGGTGAGCTGACGGGCTCGCGCCTCAGCGCTACCCCGGCAAATGGCGCCTCAGCGCCAGCCGGCGATTCGCCCCAGCGGCCACGGCGGCCGCATCGGTTCCCCCGTTCGCCGGACACTGGGTCGCGGCGATTCGGCGTGCGAAGCCCGTCTTTCTATCACGCGAATGTCCTGCTCGTTGCACGATTTCTTGCAATATCGTGTCGCCAATGCACAAGATCGCTCCCGGAATCCGCCACTGGACCGCCCCGCACCCCAAGCACGGCCTCGAGGTCAGCTCGTACTGGCTGCCGGACCTGAAGGTGCTGCTCGACCCTGTCGCCGTCCCCGAGGAGGTGGAGGGGATCGACCTGATCGTGCTCTCGAACCGGCACCATCAGCGCGACATGATCGCCGCGCACGAGCGCTTCGACGCCCCGATCCGGGTGCCCCGCGTTGGCCTGCACGAGTTCGAGGAGGGCGACCCCGTGGAGCCCTACGACTTCGAGGAGCCGCTGGCCGGCGGAGCGATCACGCCCCATCAGGTGACCGAGCTGTGGCCGGACGACTGCGTGCTGCACATCCCCCCGGTGAACGCGCTCGCGATCGCCGACACCGCCACCAACTACGGCGACGACGGCCTCGCGCTGGTTCCCGACAAGTTCATGGACGAGCCGGAGGCGGAGAGCCGCGCGATCAAGGAGGGCCTGGCGCGGCTGGCCGAGCAGCTCGACTTCGAGCACCTCCTGCTCGCACACGGAACGCCGATCCCGGGCGAGGGCCGCGAGCGCCTGCGGGAGTTCGCGAGCGCCTAGCCCTCGATCGCCCGGATCGCTCGCCGCTCGAAGCGGCGAGAGCGGGCGAACTGCTGGGAGGCGCGCCGCCACGCGGTCCGCGCGGCTCCGCGGCGGCCGCGCATGAAGCGACGAATGCCGCGCGAGTCCCAGAGCAGCGCGGCGTCGAAGTGGCGCAGCGAGCGGAGCAGCAGCCGCTTGTAGGCGGCGCCGCCGGCGCTTGACGGCTCCTCGGCACGCAGCGCCCCGCGCACAATGTCGATCTCCCCGCCGGTGCGGCCGTTCAGACGGATCAGCCGGCGCGCCCAGCGCCGGCTGTGGCCCGAGTTCACCCAGGTGCTGTACGCGCGCCGGGTCCGCTCGCCGAGGCGCTCGAACTGGGCGTCGCGGCTGCGTCCGGCCTCGCGCAGACTGCGGTCATCGGCCGGCGCGGCCGCTGCCGGCAACAACATGCAGCCCAGGACCAAAGGCACCGCCCACCGCTTCACACCTGCGCAATACCCCGCGAAGCGGGAATGAACGCGCGGGGCGCTACACCAACTCGAGAAAGACCATCTCGGTGGAGTCCGACTTCCGCGGCCCCAGCTTCAGGATCCGCGTGTAGCCGCCCTCCCGGTCCGCGTAGCGCGGGGCGATCTCCTCGAACAGCTTGTAGACCACGAACTTGTCCTGGCCCAGGCGTGCCATCGCCAGCCGGCGCGAGTGGCCGTCGCCCTTCTTCGCCAGCGTGATCAGCCGTTCGAGCTCGGGCTTGACCGCCTTGGCCTTCGCCTCGGTGGTCTGGATCCGCTCGTGGTCGATCACCTCGCGGCACAGGTTCATGAACAGCGCCTTGCGGTGCGCCGCGTCGCGCGACAGCTTGCCTCTCTGCTTGCGGTGGCGCATCGCCGAACGGACCTTACCCGGCGCGCAGCCCGAGCCCGCGCGCGTCGAGGGTCTCCTTGACCTCCTCGATCGACTTGCGGCCGAAGTTCGGGATCGCCGCCAGCTCGGACTCGGACTTCTGCACCAGGTCGCCGACCGTCTGGATGCCGGCCCGCTTCAGGCAGTTGTACGAGCGCACGCCCAGCTCGAGCTCCTCGATCAGGATGTCGTCCATCCCGCCGGCACCCGGCGCGCCGGCGCCATCGCCGCCGAGGCCCTCGGCCCCGGCCACGAGCGCCGCGCCCTGATCGCGCAGGGCCTCGACGCGGTCGGCGTCGGTGAAGATCGCCAGGTACTTGATGAGGATCTCGGCGGCCTCGCGCAGCGCCGTCTGCGGGTCGAGCGAGCCGTCGGTCTCGATGTCGATGGTGAGCTTGTCGAAGTCGGTCTTCTGGCCGACGCGGGCGGCGTCCACGGAGTACGCCACGCGCTTCACCGGTGAGAAGATCGAGTCGATCGGGATCACGCCGAT
>JBKGUS010000616.1:0-9573 GCA_046462295.1 Thermoleophilaceae bacterium
CGCGGCACGGGCCGCGCTGATCGAAGACGATCAGGTCGCGGCGCCGGAGGGCGGGCGCGAGCAGCCCCAGCCCATCGCCGCCGAACGCCTCGCTCGCCGACTGCCCCGGCCCGCCGGCGAGCACGAACAGGGCGCCCCGGCTGGGCTGCCTGCTCGCCTTCACCCGCCCGACGAAGAGCGATACGTGGCCCGACGTGGCGCCGCTCCGGTCGAGCGGGACGGTGAGGCGGGCGCAGGGGAACAGGAAGGCCTCGCAGCGCTTGAAGCGCAGCTGCGCCTCGGCGGCAGGGGCAGGAAGGAGGACGACGAGGGTTGCCGCAGCAAGCAGGGTGGCGGCGAAGCGCACTTGCCGCATTATGGCCCCCCGGCGATAACCTCCCCGCCGCCCATGTTCTCCAAGGTCCTGGTAGCCAACCGCGGGGAGATCGCCATCCGCGTCATGCGCACGCTCGAGGAGCTCGGCGTGGCCAGCGTGGCGGTCTACTCGGAACCCGATCGCGAGGCGCCCCACGTGCGCCGCGCCGGGGAGGCCTACCTGCTCGGCCCCGGCCCGGCGACCGAGAGCTACCTCAGGGTCGACCGCATCCTCGAGGTCGCCCGGCAGGCCGGCGCCGAGGCGATCCACCCCGGCTACGGCTTCCTCGCCGAGAACGCCGCCTTCGCCCGCGCCTGCGAGGAAGCCGGCATCGTCTTCATCGGCCCGCCCGCCGACGCCATCGACGCGATGGGCTCCAAGACCAGGGCGCGCGAGATCATGCGCGACGCCGGCGTGCCGATCGTGCCCGGCACCACCGACCCCGTCGAGACCGTCGAGGACGCCCGCGCGGTGATCGACGAGTCCATCGGCTACCCCGTGGCGATCAAGGCCGCCGGCGGCGGGGGCGGCAAGGGGTTCCGCGTGGCCCAGTCCGAGGACGAGCTCGAGAAGGCGTTCGAGGGCGCCTCACGCGAGGGCGAGAAGTTCTTCTCCGACCCCACCGTCTACGTCGAGCGCTACCTGCCCGACCCGCGCCATGTGGAGGTGCAGGTCCTCGCGGACGGCGACGGCAACGTCATCCACCTGTTCGAGCGCGACTGCTCGGTGCAGCGCCGTCACCAGAAGCTGATCGAGGAGAGCCCGGCACCGGCCGTGGACCCCGAGCTGCGCGAGCGGATCGGGAGGATCGGCACCGAGGCGGCGCGCGCGGTCGGCTACCGCTCCGCCGGCACCGTCGAGGGGCTGCTCCAGGACGGCGAGTACTTCTTCCTCGAGATGAACACGCGCGTGCAGGTGGAGCACTGCGTGACGGAGATGGTCACCGGGATCGACATCGTGCGCGAGCAGGTCAAGATCGCCGCCGGGGAGCCGCTCGCCTATGCCCAGGAGGATGTGGTCCTTCGCGGCCATGCGATCGAGTGCCGCATCAACGCCGAGGACGCAGCCAAGAACTTCGCCCCGGCCCCCGGCGCCGTCGGCTCCTACCGCGAGCCCGCCGGGCCGTTCGTGCGGGTCGACTCGGGCGCGGAGGAGGGCTACGAGGTGCTGCCGCTGTACGACCCGATGATCGCCAAGCTGATCGTCTGGGACGTCGACCGCGTCGCCTCCACGCGGCGCATGCTGCGCGCGCTAGGCGAGTTCGAGATCGGCGGCCTCAAGACGCTCATCCCCTTCCACCGGGCGCTGCTCGCCAGCGAGCAGTGGGCCCGCGGCGAGACCTGCCGCGACCTGGTCGAGGACAGGGAGTGGCTGAAGCAGCTGGCCTTCCCGGCGGCGCCCAAGAAGGACGAGGAGCCCGAGGAGAAGGTCGAGCGCGACTACGCGGTCGAGGTGTCGGGGCGCAAGTTCGAGGTGAAGGTGATCGGCGCCCCGTTCACGCCCAACGGCGCCGCGCCGGCCACGGCCTCGCGCCAGGCACCGCGCCGCGAGCGCAGGTCGGGTGCCGGGGGCGGCGGCGCGCCTGGCGCCCTCATCTCACCGATCCAGGGCACCGTGCTCAAGGTGGCCGTGGAGCAGGGCGCCGCCGTCGAGGAGGGCGCGCTCGTCTGCGTGATCGAGGCGATGAAGATGGAGAACGAGATCACGGCGCCGTCGGCGGGCACCGTGGAGGAGCTCGGCGTTTCCGAGGGCGGCTCGGTAGCCACCGGCGACACGATCGCCGTCATCAAGTAGCGAACGGGCCCCCGAGCAGGGGACCCGTTCGTGAGGCGCCGGTTGGGACGAGGGGCTAGTGGCCGCTTCCCCTGCTGCCCTCCTCGGGGCCGCCGTCGTAGCGGACGCCGGCCTGCTCCGCGGGGACGACGCCGCGGGTGCCTTCCTCGGGGCCGCCGTCGTAGCGGGTGTCGCCCGTCGGGGCCGGCGCGCTCACCTGGATTGCGGAGCCCGCGACCGGGTCGCGGTCATCGTCGGTGGCGAGGATCACGACGGCGGCGGCCAGGCCGACGACCGCGACCATGGCGACGGCGAGCAACGCGCGGAACAGGTTGAAGCTGGAACGGAGTACGACCGCGGGATGCTGGCTGGGGATTGCCTTGCCCATTACTACCTCCTGGGTGTGGTGGGTCGAGTCGGTGCCATCGTCCATGGACCTGGTTGCGAAGCGGCGACGAGGCGGTTGCAGCGCGGCAACAGCGCCCTGGCGGTCGGCGCGGGGCGGCTGTAGGTTGGACCTACGGCCTCCACCGCGCCCATGGAGTTCCGCATCCTCGGTCCACTCGAGGTCCTCGACGGGGGCCGCGTGGTCAGGCTGGGCGGGACCAGGCAGCGGGCTCTGTTGGCGGTGTTCCTACTGCACCGTGGCGAGACGCTCAGCACCGACCGGCTGATCGACGAGCTCTGGGGGGAGCGCCCACCCGCAACGGCCACCAAGTCGGTCCAGGTCTACATCTCCCGGCTGAGGAAGGCGCTCGCGGAAGGGGACGGGGACGCTCCGTCCGGCGCGATCGTGACCCGCGAGCACGGCTACGAGCTCAGGCTCGACCCGGAACGCCTCGACGCGCATCGCTTCGAGCGGCTCGTGGCCGAGGGGAGAAGCGACCTCGCCGCCAGCCGCCCGAAGCCCGCCGCCTCGGCGCTCGAGGGGGCGCTGTCCCTGTGGCGCGGCCCGCCCCTGGCGGACCTTGCCTACGAGCCATTCGCGCAGCGGGAGGTTGCCCGGCTCCAAGACCTGCGCCTCGAGGCGCTCGAGGCGCTGATCGAGGCGAAGCTGGCACTCGGCGCGCACGTCGAGCTGGTCGGTCAGCTTCAGACACTGATCGGCGAGCACCCCTTCCGGGAGCGCCTGCGCGCACAGCTGATGCTGGCGCTCTACCGCTGCGACCGGCAAGCCGACGCGCTCCAGGCCTACCAAGACGCGCGACTGACATTGGTCGAGGAGCTGGGCATCGAGCCGAGCGAGCGTCTGCGCGACCTCGAACAGGCGATACTTGCGCAGGACCCGGAGCTCCATCTGGTGGCGGAAGCGCCGGCGACCGCGGAACGGGCAGCGGAGGGCCGGCGCGGCACTTTCGTGGGCCGCGAGCGCGAGCTCGCCGAGCTGGTCCGCGGTCTCGACGATGCCTTCGCCGGCCACGGGAGCGTGCTCCTGCTCGTCGGTGAGCCCGGAATCGGCAAGAGTCGCCTCGCCGAGGAGCTGATCGCAGACGCAAGGGCGCGCGGCGCGCTCGTCCTCGTCGGCCGCTGCTGGGAGGCGGGCGGCGCCCCGGCCTACTGGCCCTGGGTCCAGGCGTTGCGCGCCTACGTGCGCGAGGCGGAGCCCGAGCCGCTGCGAGCGCAGCTCGGCGACGGGGCGGCCGATCTCGCCCAGCTCCTCCCCGAGCTGCGCGCGCTCCTTCCCGACGTCGGGGAGCCGCCTGCGGCCGAGTCCGAGGGTGCCCGCTTCCGGCTCTTCGACGTGACGAGCTCCTTCCTGGTGAGTGCCGCGAAGGCACGCCCGCTCGTGATCGTGCTCGACGACCTGCACGCCGCGGACGAGCCTTCGCTCCTCCTTCTCCAGTTCGTCGCCCGCCAGCTCGGCGAGAGCCGCCTGCTGATCGTCGGGGCGTACCGCGACATAGATCCCACCCCCGCCGATCCCCTGACGACGACCCTCATGGAGCTCGCGCGCGAGCCGGTCACGCGGAGCCTCGGGCTCGCCGGCCTCGGCGAGCCCGACGTCGCCCGGTTCCTCGAGCTCGCCGCGCCTGGCGCGTCCGCAGCGGACCTCGCACCCGCGGTGCACGCCGAGACCGAGGGAAACCCCCTCTTCGTCGGGGAGATCCTGCGGCTACTCGCCGCGGAAAACCGTCTGGGCGAACCCGCGACAGCCCCGCTCGCGATCCCTCAGAGCGTGAGAGAGGTGATCGGCCGCCGCCTGCGCCATCTCTCGTACGGGTGCAACGAGCTGCTCGTCCTGGCCTCTGTGCTCGGACGCGAGTTCGATCTCGACGCGCTGGCCCGCATCAGCGGGCTCGAGCAGGACGCGATCCTCGAGTTGCTCGACGAGGCGACGGACGCTCGCGTCGTATCGGAGGTTCCCGGCGCGATCGGCCGGATGCGGTTCGCCCACGCGTTGATCCGGGACGCCGCCTACCACGGACTGGCGAGGAGTCGCCGGGTACAGCTCCACCGCCGGGTCGGCGAGGGTCTCGAGGCTCTCTACGCCTCCGACATCGACCCACATCTCGCGGAGCTCGCGCATCACTTCTTCGAGGCCGCCGCAGGTGGGGATGGTCAGAAGGCCGTCGTGTACGCCCGGCGGGCGGCGTCGCGTGCGGTCGACCTCCTCGCATACGAGGAGGCGGTACGCCTCTACGAGATGGCGCTCGAGGCGCTCGGGCCAGCCAGCGCCGCAACGGCTCGCAGCCGCTGCGAGCTGCTCCTGGCCCTGGCCGACTCCAAGGGCCGGGCCGGTGACAGTCCCGGGGCCAAGGCGAGCTTCCTTCAGGCGGCGGAGCTTGCACGCTCCGCTGGGCTGCCCGAGGTCCTCGCCCGCGCGGCCCTCGGCTACGGAGGAAGATTCGTCTGGGACCGCGCGATGAGCGACGAGCAGCTCGTTCCGCTGCTCCAAGACGCGCTGGCCGCCCTCGGCGAGGTGGACAGCGCGCTGCGCGTCCAGCTGCTCTCACGGCTGGCTGCCGCCCTGCGGGGAGAACCCTCCCGCGAACGCCGCGAGCGGATATGTGAGGAGGCCGTCCAGACTGCCCGCAGAATCGGCGACCCGGCGGCGGTCGCCTATGCGCTCGACGCCGCGGAGGTGGCGCTACACGCACCCCACACCGCCCAGCGGCGGTTGGACGAGGGAAGCGAAATCGTGTCCCTAGCCCGTGCGACGGGCGACCAGGAACGCCTCTTCGACGGACACGAGCACGCGTTCTGGGCCGCCTGGGAGCTCGGGGATCCGGCCGTCCGCGCGGTCCAGCTCGACTCGATGATCCGCGTCGCGGAGGCGCTGAGGCAGCCGGCGCAGCTTTGGATGCTCGCCGTGGCGCAGGCGACGCTCGCGCTCGCCGAAGGACGGTTCGCCGAAGCGGCGCAGCGGATCGAGCACGCAGCCGCGGTCGGCGAACGTGTGCAGAGCTGGAGCGCGGCGGCAGTCGCGCACACGCTCCCGCTGTTCCTGCTGCGCCGCGAGCAGGGAGGCCTCGAGGACCTCGATCGGGAGATCCTTGGCCCCGGGCACGAGTTCTCCGGCCCGCTGGTGCGCCGCAGCGTGCTCGCCCACCTACACGCGCGTCTGGGCCGCAACGAGGAGGCGAGTGCCGTCCTGCTCGAGCTCACGAGCCGAGACCTCAGCGACTGGCACGTGGACGAGGAGTGGCTCGTAGGCATCTGCCTGCTCGCGGAGACCTGCGTGATCCTCGGAGACACGGAGCGCGCGGCTCCGCTCTACGAGCTCTTGCTGCCACACGCCTCGCTCAACGCCGTCGCCGTCCCGGAGCTTGCCCTCGACTCCACAAGTCGCCCGCTCGGCATGCTTGCGACCCTGCTGGGCCGTTTCGAGGACGCGGCCCGGCACTTCGAGGAGGCGCTGCGGATGAACGAGAAGATGGGTGCGCATCCCTGGCTCGCGCACGCCCAGGAGGAGTACGCCCGCATGCTGTTACGGCGAGAGGCCGGGGAAGACCGCGAGCGGGCGAAGAAGCTCCTGTCGCGGGCGCACGCGACGTACCGGGAGCTCGGCATGCAGGTGTAGCGCCGCTACCCCGCGCGGACCAGCAGCCGGCGCTCGCCGGGCCGCGTGTCCACGGTCACCTCGAGGCCCCGGTTCGTCTCGTCGGCGTCCCAGTCGACCCGCCGGCCGTCGAGCCAGACCGATTCGACGCGCGAGCCGCGCGGCAGCGTGTGCCCGATCACGAGCTCCTTTGCTCCCGAGCTGCCGGTGTCCACCTTGGTGCGGTAGTCGCGTCCCTGGCGCGAGGCCGCCACCAGGTCGAGCTTGCCCTTCCCGAGCCGGATGTCCTCGCCGGCGATCGGCGCGTCGGACGGCAGCTGCGGCACCACCGACAGCTCCCGGCGGCCCATGTCCGGCCGCACGCCGAGCTGCTGCGCGACCACCGGCCACGCGGTCCCGTAGTGGCCCCAGGCCTGCACGAACATCGCGCGGCAGGTCCAGCAGCGGTCGATGTTCGCGTCGCGCGGGGCGGGGCCTGGGTCGAAGTCGGGCGACGGCAGGATCTCGGGCAGCGAGCCGGGCTGCTCGTCCGGCGTGCCGCCCGTGTAGGGCTGGCCGAACATGGGCTCCGCTTCGGCGTCCGTGTAACGGCGCTGCTGGCCAGCGCCGAGGCGCCCGTAGTTGCCCTCACCCACCGCCTGGATCGCCGTGTTGAGCCCGAAGATCGTGCGCTCACCCGCGCCGCCCGTCGGACAGGCGGGACCGCCGCCGGTGTGGAACAGGCCGAGGTTGTACGGGCGGGTGCCGCTGTAGCAGTCGGTCTCGCGCTCGGCAAGGGCGATGTCGCCGTGCTCGCGCTCGGCAAGCCCCGCGCCGGCCTCCATCGGCGTCACGCCGATCCAGTGGCGGTCCTGCTGCTGATCGTTGGGCCCGCCGACGGGTGGCGTGTCGATCGAGTCGGCGTACTGCCGCTCCGACGGCATCCACCAGGTCGACTCGAAGCGCGAATGCAGGCCGCGCGCATGGTTCTCCGCCCATTCCGCCGTCCGGCGGTCACCCTTCGAGCGCGCCATGTCGGCGAGGTCGTACAGGCCGCGGATCAGGTAGACGGCGTTGTCGAGCTTCTCGGCGCCCATGCCCCCGCGCTCCACGTTCCCGCTGCCCTCCGGCCAGCCGTCGCCGTCCTCATCCAGCCGCTCGATCGTGTACCGGAGCGTGCGCTTCGAGAAGTCATACAGGTCATCCCGAAAGCGGTTGTCGCCGGTCCAGCGCCACACGAGCGCGACCGCGCCCGGGAACTTCACGAGCTCGTCGGTGTTGAAGTTGTAGGTCCCGTCGGGGCGGCGCGAATCGTGGCCGTACCAGATCGAGCCGTCCGAGACGACCTCGTGCGTGACCACCCCGGAGCGGTCGTTGAGGAGGTCCGAGATGTCACGCAGCCCGACGAGGTGGTCCTTGATCTGCTCGAACTGGCCGACCGCGACGCTCGCAAACGCGGTGTACTCGCCGTCGGTGGCGAACATCCACGGGTAGTCGGGGAAGCCGGCGCCGACCCAGCGCGCATGCCGGACGGTGCCCGCGGGCGGCGGGAACTGCCGGCCCTGGTCGGTCCAGCGAATCTCCAGGTCCTCGGCGAGCCGGGTCAGGTCGAGGATGTTCTGCTTGCCCCAGTCGACCGCGTCCTGGAGGCGCGGGTCGCCGGGGAGCGAGAGCTGCGTCCAGCGGCCCCAGCGCTCGCGGTCGTCGACCTTGTCCTCGAACTCGTCATCCGGGTCGTGCAGCGCGGCCCGGAGCTCGCGGCGCGCGTCGCCCAAGCCCTCGTCGGAGCCGGCCACGGCGATCCACAGCGTCTTCGCCGAGCCGCCCCGCACCGTCACCCGGTAGCGCAGCTGGCCACCCTCGCCCTTGCCGAACGGGCCGTCATCGCACGCGCTCGGCGGCTCCTGGGCGGTGCAGACGTTCGAGCCCTGCGGCCCGCGGTACTCGTTCGGCGACGCGCCCGTCTCGCCCGCCACCGGGTCCATGTCGGAGGCCACCAGCGCCGCGTAGTCGTGCTCCGGCGCGTTGGGATGCGGCAGCCTGCCGCGATCGCGGAACACGAGCATGCCGTCGCCCTCGTCGAACTCGGCCGTGTCGGGCAGGTTGTCGGCCGCGTTGGGCGTGACGCCCGTGAACCCCCACGGGTACTCGGTCATCAGCTCGGAGTGGGCGTCGACCTTGACCGTGACCGTTCGCGATCCCGGGCCGGGGTTCGTCATCTTCAGGCCGAACAGCGCTGCCCGGCGCCCTTCCGGGACGAAGTCGGTGCGCTCGAGCTGCAGGCCTGAGGCCGGCGGGAGAACGAGCTTCGAGTAGCCCCAGCCGCTCCTGAAGCGCGTGGCGGGGCCGACCCACTGGTCGTCGACGCCGAACCAGACTCCGTCCACCAGCTTCAGCGGCTCGCTCCAGACCCCGCCCATCTCCCCGGTGATGTGCCAGCCGTTCGCATACCAGCGGCCGTCCTGGAAGCCGATCGCGCGGGCGCGCTCTCCGGCCACGCCGTAGCGGCGGTCCTGCAAGCGCTCGGAGATGGAGAGCTCGGGCGCGGCGAGGGCAGCGGGGGCGGCGACGAGCAGCACGGCGACCCCGATCAACAGCTTCCTCAGCACCGGTTCTCGGCTGCCCAGGCCGGACCGAAGCTAAACGCGGCTGAGGTTCTCCGAATGGATCCAGCGCTGGAAGCGCGTGTCGCGGCCATCGGGGAGGCGCGGGCGCTCCTCACCGCGCTCGAGCGCGTCGAGGTACTCGACGTCCTCCTCGATGAGCCGGCTGGTCACGTCGCCGGCGTGGGGAGGCCCGTGCCCGGGCACGACCGTCTCCGCCTCCTCCGCGAGCGGCGCAAGGCGCGCGAGAGTGGCGCGATAGTCCTCCAGGGAGCCGTTCTCGGAGATCCACGGGATCTCGACACGCGACAGGTAGTCGCCCACGCACAGGACTCCGCACCAGCGGGCGAAGATCGCCATGCCATCCGACGTGTGGCCGCTCGCGGGGTGGAGCTCGAGCTCCTGGTCCCCGAGCTCGACCGACCCGGGCACGGGAAGGGTCTGCACCTGGCCGAGCGACAGCGGGCCGGAGCGCTGCACGTACAGCCTGGCGTCGTAGTCGCGCAACTGGCGCTGGGCCGACCCGGGCTCGCGGTGGAACCGCTCCACGGTGGGCTCGCCCAGGCCGAGGGCGAGACCGGGATAGGCCACCCGCCCGAGCAGGTGGTCGAAGTCGCCGTGCGTCGCGATCAGGGCGTCGGGCTCGAAGCCGGCGCCGGCGAGCAGGCCGGGAAGCGCCTCGAGCTCGTCCGGGAAGTAGGGGGAGTCGACGAGCATCGCCTCGTCGCCGGCGTGCGGAGGCCCGTGCCCGGGCACGACCGTCTCCGCCTCCTCCCCGAGCGGCGCAAGGCGCGCGAGAGTGGCGCGATAGTCCTCCAGGGAGCCGTTCTCGGAGATCCACGGGATCTCGACACGCGACAGGT
>JBKGUS010000617.1:0-6171 GCA_046462295.1 Thermoleophilaceae bacterium
GCCACCTAGGCGGAGGCCGACCGCCTCGCGCGGGAGATGGACTACGCCCGCCGCGACGAGCTGCTCACCTCAGCGCTGCTCCACGACATCGGCAAGCTCGTGCTCGTGCACGCCTACCCCGGGTACCCGCAGCACATCCACGGCGATGCGCGCACACCCGAGGAGCGCGTCCTGCGCGAGCGCCGCGAGCTCGGCGTCGACCACGGCGTCGTCGGCGGCGTCCTCGCTCGCCGCTGGGGCCTGCCGAACCGCCTGGCCACCGCCATCGAGCGTCACCACTCCGAGGACGGCGGCGAGGAGGCCACGATCGTGCGCCTCGGCGACATGCTCGCCCACTACGGCCAGGGCCACCCGATCGACCCGAGCCAGATGGTGAAGGTCGGCAAGTCCCTCGGGATGTCCGCCGAGCAGCTGCGCGGCGTGATGTACGAGCTTCCCTACGCGGGCGCCGGCTCGCCGCGACAGATCGAGCCCTGCCCGCTCTCGACCCGCGAGGTCGAGGTGCTGAAGCGCCTGGCCGAGGGCAAGGTCCACGTTGCGCTTGGCGTTGCCGTTGCCCTGCGGAAGCTCGTACATGACCTCGCGCAGCTGGTTGGTGGAGAGGTCGCAGGCGCGGGCGGCATGGAGCAGCGCCTTCGGGTTGACCGGCTGCGCGTGCCCGTAGTGGGCCAGCATGTCGGCGAGGCGGACCAGCGCGGACTCGCCGTCGGCGTCGTCGGCGTGGTGGCGCTCGATCGCCATCGCCAGGCGGTTCGGCAGCCCCCAGCGACGGGCCAGGACACCTCCGACGAGGGCGTGGTCTACGCCGAGCTCGAGGCGCTCGCGGTGCAGGCGCTCCTCGGGCGTGCGCGCGACCCCGTGGATCTGCGACGGGTAGCCGGGGTAGGCGTGACCCAGCACGAGTTTGCCGACGTCGTGCAGGAGCGCCGACACGAGCAGCTCGTCACGGTCCTCGTACTCGAGCTCGCGGGCGAGCCGGTCGGCGGCGGCCTGGGTCGCCACGGCGTGGAGGCGGAAGCGCTCGGGCATCACGTCCCATCCGGGCGTGCGCTCGAAGAAGTCGAAGGTGGCGGTGCGGGCGGCGAGCGTCTCCACTCCCTCGGGCGACAGGACCTCCACGCCCTCGGGGATGCTCGCGATCTTGCCCTTCTTGCGCTGCCCGTTGCGGTTGGCGATGCGCAGCACGGTGATGACGAGCGCGACGTCTGACTCGACGGCGGCCACGACCTCGCCGACCGAGGTGCGGTTCTCGCGCACCACGCGCAGGACGCGGTTGCGCGACTCGGCGAGCGCCGGGAAGGCCTCGAGGGCCTCGAAGGCGGCGGTCAGGCGGCGGCCGTGTCCCTCCCCGGGGCGGCCGACGGATTCCGGTGCGGGAACGTTGATCGTCGCGGCTGCGTTCATCGTCCCCATGGCTATCGGCACGGGCCTCGCCAAGGTTTAGAGTGGGTTTATCGCTTGGGATCGTGCTGCAAGGCGGCGTCGATGCGGGCCAGCGTCTCGTCCCTCCCGAGCGCCGCCACCGACTCGAAGATCCCGGGCGAGACGGTGGTCCCGGTGATCGCCACGCGGACCGGCTGGAAGACCTCTTTCGGCTTCACCGCGAGCCGCTCCACGACCCCCCGCAGGGCCCGCTCGACGGTCTGCGTGCCGAACGGCTCCGCCGCCTCCAGCGCCTCGCGCGCGGCTCGCAGCCGATCGGGCCCGCCGTCGCGCATCACGCGGTCCCAGGCGTTCGGGTCGATCTCGCGCCGCTCGACGAGGAAGCCCGCCAGGTCCCAGAAGTCGGCGAGCGTCTGCATCTTCTCCTGGCTGATCTCGACCGCCTCGGGCGGCACTTCGCGCCCGTACAGCTCCTCGAGCCGACGCCCGAGCGCGCCCGGGTCGAGCTCGCGCAGGTAGCGGCCGTTCATCCAGCGGAGCTTCTGCTCATCGAACACGGCCGGGTTCCTCGACACCCGCTCGAGCGAGAAGCGCTCGATCAGCTCGTCCGTCGTCATGAAGGTGGTGCTCTCGTCATAGCCCCAGCCGAGCAGCGACACGTAGTTGCGCACCGCCTCGGGCAGATAGCCGGCGCCGCGCAGCTCCTGCACGGAGGCGGCGCCGTGGCGCTTCGAGAGCTTCTTCCCGTCCGGGCCGTGCAGCAGCGGGATGTGCGCGTACGTGGGCGGCTCAGCCTCCAGGGCGCGCAGCAGCATGATCTGACGCGGCGTGTTCGACACGTGGTCCTGGCCGCGCACGACGTGCGTGATGCCCATGTCGCGGTCGTCGACCGAGACGGCGAGGTTGTAGAGCGGGCTGCCGTCCGAGCGGCGGATCACGAAGTCCTTGATCGCCGAGTGCGGGGTGGTGATGCGGCCCAGGACCGCGTCGTCGAACCCGAGCTCGCCATCCTCGGGCACGCGGAAGCGCACGGCGCCCTCGTCCTCGTAGGCGTGCCCGGACGCGAGCAGGCGCTCCACCGCCTCCGAGTGGCGCTCGCGACGCTCCCACTGCGAAAGCGGCCCCTCGTCCCAGTCGAGCTCGAGCCAGCGGAGCGCCTCGAGGATCTGCTCCACGTTCTCGGGCGTCGAGCGCTCGCGGTCCGTGTCCTCGATGCGCAGCACGAAGGTCCCGCCCTGTCCGCGCGCCAGGAGCCAGTTGTACAGTGCCGTCCTCGCGCCGCCGATGTGCAGCACGCCGGTCGGGGACGGCGCGAACCTAACCCTCATGCTCATCGGCGCCCATGTTTCCACGGCAGGCGGACTGGTGCAGGCGCACGAGCGCGCCGTGGAGCGCGGCTGCGAGGCGATGCAGGTCTGGGGCCAGTCGCCGCGCGCGTGGCGCCCCACGCGCTGGAAGCCGGACGACGTGGCCACCTTCCGGGAGCTGATGGCGGACGGCCCGGTGAGGTCGGTCACGATCCATGCGATCTACCTGATCAACTGCGCCTCGACCGACCGGGAGCTCAGGAAGAAGTCCGCCGAGTCGCTGATCCACGCGCTCCGGACGGGCGACGAGATCGGGGCGGACGGGGTGGTCCTCCACCCCGGCTCGGCGAAGGGGGAGCCGAACGAGGAGGCCCTCCCGCGCGTGGCGGAGCTCGTGAAGCACGCGCTCGACGAGTCCGCCCGCTGCCCGCTGCTCTTCGAGAACACGGCCGGCGCGGGCGACACGCTCGGGCGTTCCTTCGAGGAGCTCGACAGGCTGATCAAGCTGTGCGGGCGTCGCAAGCGGGTCGGCATCTGCCTCGACTCCTGCCATCTGCTCGCCACCGGCTTCGACATCACGACGGCCGACAAGCTCGCCGAGGTGCTCGACCGCTTCGACTCGGTCGCGGGCCTCGACCGCCTGCGCTGCCTCCACATGAACGACTCGCAGACGCCGCTCGGCTCGAACCGCGATCGTCACGCCCCGCCCGGCGACGGCCACCTCGGCCCACGTGGCTGCGCCGCGTTCCTGTCCGAGCCGCGCTTCGAAGGCCTGCCGGTGCTGTTCGAGGGCCCGGGCGTCGAAGGGAAGGCCGCGGCCAAGGTGGACGTGGACCGGATGAAGGAGCTGCGTCGTAGCGGGCTGCGGTCGCGCCGGCGCCGCTGACCGCGAGCGAGTCAGCGGATGAGGCGGCGCGGGATCTCGACCTCGCGGTCGAGCACCGCTCCCTGGAAGCCGCTCGGCAGACGGGCCCCGGGCGGCGTCGAGCCCGTGATTCGAAGGATCGGCACGGTGGCCGGCGTGATGTCGCCGTTGCGGTCGAAGCGGAAGCTGCCGAGCAGGCCGTTCGTGACGCGGCTCGCCTTCAGCTCCTCGAGCACCGAGCCGCGGGTGCCGTCCGAGCGGGCGATCGCCTGGAGCACCAGCTCGGCCGTCTGCGCCGCCTCCAGCACGAAGCCGCCCTCCACGTCGACCTGACCGAACTCCTCCTGGAAGCGCTCGGCGGCGGGCGTCAGGTCGAGCTTCGCGCGAGGCAGGTCGGACGTGGTCACGTACAGGCCGCGCGCGGCGGGCCCCACCTGCTTGAGCATGTCCGGGACCGAGGGCGCGGCCGCGAAGTAGAAGCCGGCCAGGATCGGCACCCGCCGGCGGAGCCTGGCCCGAATGGCCCTCAGTAGGCGGTCGCCGCCGAAGTAGGGGTCGGCGCCGAGCACCACGGCCTGCGCCCCCGACCGCGCGACCCGATCGGCGAGGGCGCGGTAGCTCTTCGCCTCCGGGTCGAATGCGACCGATCCAGCGATGCGGAGGCCGAGCCCCCGCGCGGCGTAGCGGAACGGGTCGGCGAGCAGCCCCTTCCAGAAGACGCCGTCCTCGTAGACGACGTAGGCGCTCGTCACGCCGAGCTGCTTCGCCAGCAGGGCGTGCGCGGCGCCGTGCATGTCGTCGGTGGGCAGCACCCGGACGTAGTTGCGCTGGCCGGTCGGGTAGTAGACCTCCGGCTCGCCCCGGTAGCCCCACGGGCCCGAGAGGATCCGGCGGGTCAACTCGGGACCGGTGTTGGCGGGGCTGATCATCGCCAGCGGGCCGCCGGGCGCCCGGTTGAGGATCGGTAGCTCGATCTGGGCGCAGTAGGAGTTGTAGGTGCCGATCACCGCGACGAGTTGCTCGGCGCGCGCGTACGCGTTCGCATTGGCGGCGCAGGTCCGGGCTTCGAAGGTGCCGTGCTGGGCGGTCGAGTCGTCGCAGGACTGGTAGCCGACCCTGAACTGGCCTGCCCTGAAGCCACGCCTGCGGATGACGGCCCCGATGGCGTCCGCCATCGCACGCGGTCCGGCGCCGCCCGCGCCCTGGAGCGGCAGGTCCGAGGCGATCAGCAGGTCCGGTGTGCCGCCACCGCTCTGAAGTGGCTGGCAGGTCGCCGGGAGCCCGCCCTCCGAGGTCGCCCCCGCCGTGCTGACCCAGGCCACGTCCTCACCGGCGGCGAGCCCCTGCACCGCGCCGACCGGAGTGCGCTCTTCCACCTCATTCGTCCGCGGATCGATCCGGGAGACGGTGCCGTTCGCGTAGTTGGCTGCCCAGACGCCGCCGGTGCCCGCCGCCAAGTACGTGACCCCCACCCCCAGGTCGATCGTCCGCGAGACCGGGCTCGGCTCGGGCTCGATTCGCCATACCACCCCGTCCGCCTCCGAAGACGCCCAGATCGAGCCGGCCGCGACGGCGATCGCGGACAGGTTGTGCGTGCTGACCCTGATCTTCCGTCCCGCTCGGTTGGTCTCCAGGTCGATGGAGGTCACTGATCGCGTGTCGTCGCCGTCGACGAACCACACGCCCTCCTTGCCGGCTGCGATCGTCGCCGCGTCCACGTCGATCGTCGCGACGCGCCGCCCGCTCGCAGGGTCGAGCCTGGACACGGTCCGGTCGGGGTTGATCGCCCAGACCGCTCCGGCGCCGACCGCGATCCTGGGGAAGAACCAGTTCCAGTTCGGGAACGGAAGGTCGCCCGGGAAGCCCTTTTCGGGAAGCCTGACCCTTCGGGTAACCTCGCCTGTACGCGGGTCGACGCGCAAGATGAAGGCGTTCTCGCCCCGTTCTGTCCCGAGCCATAGCGCTCCCGCGCCCGCCGCGATATCTCCCGGAGAGTCCTGCGTTCTGAACCTCTTCACGACCGCCTTGGTCTCCGGGTCGATCCGCGCGACGGTGCGGTCCTCGTGGCCCAGGAACCAGACTCCGCCCTCTCCCACCGCCACGTTGCTCGGAGCGGTAGGGGTCTCGGTGAACGAGGCGACGCCGTCGCCCGCGTCGATCGCCACCACGCCGTTGCCCACCGCCTCGATGTCCGACCCGCCGCCGCCCGTGAGGGCCGCGACCGCCGCGGCCAGCACCGCGGCGAGCAGCAGCAGCCCGCCGGCGAGGAGCAGCCGCCCACGCGCGCGAAGCGAGGCGAGCGGCCGCGGCCGACGCCCCGGTCGTGGCACGCCGAGCCCGAGCGCCTCCGCCGCCGCCTCCGTCAAATCGGCGCAGCTCGCGTAGCGATCGTCTCGATCCTTGGCGAGCCCTTTGCGCAGCACTGGGTCAAGCGCCCGGTAGCCCCGCATGGGGGGCGGCTCGTCCTGCATGTGGGCCCACATCGTCTCGGCCTCGGTGTCGCGCCGGAACGGCGGCGCGCCGGCCAGGCACTCGTACAGCACGCAGCCGAGCGCGTAGCAGTCGGTCCGGCTGTCGACCGGGTCGCCGCGGATCTGCTCCGGCGCCAGGTAGTCG
>JBKGUS010000618.1:0-4225 GCA_046462295.1 Thermoleophilaceae bacterium
CGCATGCAGCGCGCCGTGGCCGTGTGAGGCCTCCATGCCCGCCGCCTCGATCACGGCGTCGGGACCGCGCCCCCCGGTGAGCTCCTTCAGCTGCTCGACGATGTCGGCGTCCTTGGAGAAGTCGATGATGTCGGTGGCGCCGGCTTTGTTGAGCGCCATCTGGAGCCGGTAGTCGTACTGGTCGATCGCGATCACGCGCTCGGCTCCCATCATCACCGCGCTGGCGATCGCGAGCTGACCGACCGGGCCCGCGCCGAACACCGCTACGACCTCGCCGCCGGTTATGTCGCAGAGGTCCGCCCCGAACCAGCCGGTGGGGAGCACGTCCGACAGGAACAGCACCTGCTCGTCGGTGAGGTCGTCCTCGAGCGTGAGCGGCCCGACGTCGGCGTAGGGCACGCGCGCGTACTCCGCCTGGCCGCCGGCGTAGCCGCCAGTGATGTGCGAATAGCCGAAGATCCCGCACGCCGAGTGGCCGAACAGCTTCTCGGCTATCCCCGAGTTGGGATTCGAGTTCTCGCAGGCCGCGTAGAGCTCGTGCTTGCACGACCAGCAGTTGCCGCAGGAAATCGGGAACGGCACGACGACGCGGTCGCCCTGCTTGAGGTTGGTAACGCCCTTGCCGGTCTCCACGACCTCGCCCATGAACTCGTGGCCCATGATGTCGCCGCGCTTCATCTCCGGGATGTAGCCGTCGTAGAGGTGCAGGTCCGACCCGCAGATCGCCGTCGAGGAGATCTTCACGATCGCGTCGCGGTCGTTGAGGATCTTCGGATCCGGGACGTTCTCGACCTGGACCGTGTTGCGACCTGACCAGACGTTGGCGCGCATCAGATCCCGGCCTTCTCGAGCTCGGAGTCGTTGAGCGGTTGCGCCGGGCGCTGGCGGAGCTTGCGCTCGACACGCTCTCCTTCCGGGCTGCCCTCGGAGCGCGCGATCACGCCGGTCTCGACATGCTGCTTGAACCGGCGCAGCTCGTCCTTGACCTTCGCGCGCGAGTAACCAAGTCCGAGCTTCTTGGCGAGCCCGGCGAGCTTGCCGGACTCGGCGCCGGCGAGGTCGACGTGGACCTCGGTGCCGCGACCGCCGGGAGCGTCGGCGAACGTGACGTCCGCGCCACCGCCGGCGATGTACTCCCGACCGTATTCCGAGCTCCGCCAGAGAGACTCGACCTCTTCGCGGGCACGTCCCACGGTGACCGAAGCCCTCGCGCTCACAGCCGACCTCCTCCGAACGGTGAACCAGCTCTTCAGGTAGTGCCCGCGCGCCAGGGCGGGAAACGGGTCCTGCTTGGGCGAGCGCGCCTGTCGGACGCGTGCTCGGAGCGTGCAAGACCGGGTATGAGCTTGCACATGTTGCGCGAGCACGTCGTCGAGGGCATCCACATGATCGACGACGCCTACGCGAATTGGTTCCTGGTCGAGGAGGGTCGGAGACTGACGGTGGTCGACACCGGGCACCCGTCGTCCTGGAAGTCGCTCCAGCGCGCCCTGTCGAAGCTCGGACGGGCGGTGGGCGACATCGAGGCCGTCGTCCTCCCGCATGCGCACTTCGACCACATGGGGTTCGCGAGACGTGCGCACGAGGAGCTCGGCGTACCTGTCTGGGCGCACGAGCTCGAGACGGCGGTGGTCCGGCATCCGTGGCGCTACGACCACGAGCGCAGCCGCATCCCGTACTTCATGCGTCATCCAGGCTTCGTCAGGATCTTCACGGCGATGGGCGCCGCTGGGGCCCTGTGGGTCAAGGGGCTGGACGCGGTCCGGACGTATGCCGCCCGCGAGGAGCTCGACGTGCCGGGCCGGCCGCGCGTGATCTTCACGGCGGGCCATACCCACGGCCACTGCTCGCTGGCATTTCCCGAGCGCGGGGCGGTGATCGCCGGCGACGCGATCGTGACGCTCAACCCATATACCGCCGCCGAGGGCCCTCAGATCGTGGCCGGGGCCGCCACCGCCGACAGCACTCGTGCGCTGGCGTCCCTGGACGCGCTGGCGGCGACACGCGCCAACACCCTGTTGTGCGGGCACGGACCCGCGTGGACACAGGACGTCGGACTTGCGGTGGAACGTGCCCGCGCCGCGGGGCCCTCGTAGAGAGCACTGGCGCGTCTTCGCGCGATCGGTGTGCCGGGCGGCGCTAGGCTCGCTTCTCGCGTTCGTCTGGTTCTCCGGTCTCTCCTCTCGTGCGCCCCCTAATTCGACAGATAGGCCCGAGGAGGTCGTATGGACACGCATGCAGCGGCGGGCGAAACCCGTTCCGAGCGCCGGGGGATCGAGATGCGAGTGCTCAGCAGGGCGATGGTTCGCCTCTACAAGGAGCGCTTCGGCCGCGGCCCGACGAAGGCCCAGTCGGTCTACGCAACCGCCGATCTGCTGATCTGCACGCTCGAGAACAGCCTCACACCGGCGGAGCGCACCATGGCCGACCTGGGTGAGCACCAGCGGCTCAGGGACATTCGGATGTTTTTCCAGCACGCCAGCGAGAAAAGAGTTCGTCGAAGTCGTGGAGCAGATCACCGGCCGAGTGGTCCGTGGCTTCGTGAGTGGGATCGACACCGAGCATGACATCTCCTCCGAGGCGTTTTACCTCCAGCCCACTGCGTCTTCCGCGCCTGTTGCCTAGGCGAGTCTTTCGGACAAACCGTCCGTTGGCGCGGCGCGGCCTGGCGAAGCCCGAAACCGGCCCGTCCCCGGTCACCTCTTCGCCTTGGCGATAGCAGTACGCCGACGCGTCCCGAGATCGTCTAGTTGCGAGTCTTCGGCCGCCGAGTCCGGGAGCGGCTCCGAAGCTTCATACAGGCCTGTACCCGGTCTGTGAGCGCCTAGTTGAAAGGAGAGCCGCCGGCGGCGGTTAGGGTGCTTGCTCGCCTGATTCGAGTACGTCGTCACTGCCGCGCTCGCGTCCTGAGTAGCGGTCGAGGAACTGTGCGATCAGTTCCGCTTGGCGGCCGGTGACGATGTTGGCGGGCATGATCGTGCCGGAGAACCCACCGTTGCGGATTGCGTACAGGGCATCGCGTGTCTCGACGTGCCGGGTGTCGAAGTTCGGCCCGTTTGTACGGTCACGGGAAGCGAAGTTGCCGGCGCCTGCGGACCCTTGGGCGTCGGCCGCCTTGAGGGTATGGCAGCCGCTGCACCGCTCGAGGAAGAGCGCGGCGGTGCGACGGTCCGCTGAGCCGTCCTCGCCGGCCTCGATGCCGCCGCTGCAGCCGCCGAGGCTGACGGCGGTCAGCACCAGCGCAACTGCGCTGCGGGCACGGCTAGAGCGCCGGCCCCGTGGGGGTGGCAACGGTTTCCCCTCCAGTCTTGGTGCGCGTCGCGACCTCGCGGCGAATGTCCTGCATGGGCGTGAGCGAGCGGACCGTCGGGATGACGTCGAAGTTGTTCGGAGGCGGCGGGGACGGCGCGAACCACTCGAGCGTGTTCGCGTGCCAGGGGTCGTTTCCCGCCCGCTTCCCGCGCCGGAGGCTCAAGACGACGTTGACGAGCGTCGTCAGCACGCCGAGCGCGAGGATGAACGATCCGATCGAGGAGATGAGGTTGTAGAGCGCCCAGTCCTCCGCGTGCCAGGTGTACACGCGCCGCGGCATGCCCTCCAGGCCGAGGGAGTGCTGCACCATGAAGGTGGCGACCAGCCCGGCTGCCATCAGCCAGAACGAGAGCTTTCCGAGCGTCTCCGACAGCATCCGGCCGGTCATCTTCGGGAACCAGTAGTAGAGCCCGGCAAAGATTCCGAACACGCTCCCGCCGAACAGCACGAAGTGCATGTGCGCGACCACGAAATAGGTGTCGTGCAGCTGCCAGTCGACGGGGAAGATCGCGAGGATCACGCCCGAGATGCCCCCGATGACGAACAGCGCCGGCAGGCCGGCCGCGAAATACAGGGGCGTCTTGAGATGAATGTCGCCGCGCCAGAGCGTGGCGATCCAGTTGAAGATCTTGATGCCGGTCGGCACCGCGACCGTGAACGACGAGAGCATGAAGAACGCCAGCACGACGGTGGCCGTCGGTGTCGTGAACATGTGGTGCGCCCACACCAGCAGGCCGAGGAACGCGATCGCGACGGTGGATGCGGCGATCGCCTTGTAGCCGAAGATCGGCTTGCGGGCGAACACCGGCAGGATCTCCGAGATGATCCCGAAGGCGGGCAGGATCATGATGTAGACCTCGGGGTGCCCGAAGAACCAGAAGAGGTGCTGCCAGAGCATCGGGTCGCCGCCGCC
>JBKGUS010000619.1:0-5621 GCA_046462295.1 Thermoleophilaceae bacterium
GCCGAGCGGCCGGCCGGGCTCCGTCAGCTCGTCGCCGGTGACGAGGATGGCGACGCCCGGCCGCCGCGAACAGCGCAGCGAGGCCCGCCCGACGGAGGCGGCGACGCCGAGCTCGGCGGGGCCGAGCGGGGCGCCGCGAGCGAGCACGACCCGGCCGGCGCGGACGTCCTCGCCGGCGCGGCGGATGTTGTCGCCCGGCGCGGAGGCCCCGACGCGGATGCGCTCGGCGGCGCCGGCTTCGCCGCGGGCGCGCTCGGCAGCGCGCGCCTCGCGGCCAAGCGCTTCGCTTCGCTCCAGCGGCACCACCGCGGTCGCCCCCTCCGGCACCACTCCGCCGGTCGAGATCCGGATCGCCTTGCCCGGCTCGACCGGCGCCTCCGCGGGGCGGCCGGCGCGGCTCTCGTCCACCACCTCCAGCTCGGCCTCCGGCCCGGCCACCACCGCATAGCCGTCCATCGCGGAGCTGTCGAACGGGGGTACGTCGATCGAGCTCTCCACGTCCCCGGCGAGCACCCGTCCGAGCGCCTCGGCGAGCGGGACGTCCTCGGTCCCGAGCGGTCGCGCCGCGTCGAGCACGCGTTCCTGCGCCTCGTCGATCGAGATCAGCTCGCTCACGCAGCGGAATCTTTCCAGCCGCGGAACCGTTGATCCCAGCATGGCCTCCGCCGTTTTCGGGGGTAGGATCAAGAAGCTGTCTTGCTGCGCGCTCGGGCTGCGCAGAGTATGCGCGGACCGGTGCCAGGGGACGTCCGGGTGACTCAATTGACCGCCGCCGCATGACACCCATCAAGGGGCCGCTAGCGCGCCTCGACCGCTCGCGGGACGAGCTCGCCAAGGCATGGCTGGTCCGGCTGATCGAGCGCGCATCGCTGGACGAGATCAAGGAGCTGCCGACAGACCGGATCGCGCGCGAGCTTCCCGCGCTGATCGGCGACATCGTGACCTCGGTCGCCGACTTTAACGGCAGCCCCTACGAGCTGAGCGAGGAGCAGGGCCGCAGGGTGGCGGCGCTGGCGGCGATGCGCAGCGGCCGCGAGACGAGCGCCAGCGACGTGGCGCGCGACGTCGCCGCGCTCCAGGCCGTGCTGGTGCGGGCGCTGCGCGAGGAGCTCGCCGAGAAGGAGCCGGCGCGCTTCGCCGAGGCGGTGGAGCAACTGGCCGACGCGACCGGCGCGATCCAGGCCGCAGCCGCCGAGGAGCTGATCCGGCGGCGCTCCCGGGAGCTCGAGTCGCAGGCGAACACGGACGCCCTGACCGGGCTCGGGAACCTGCGCCACCTCCAGAAGCAGATCAACCACCTGCTCGCGATCCACAAGCGCTACGGCCACCCCTTCGCGGTGCTCCTGATGGACATCGACGGCCTCAAGCGGATCAACGACTCGCACGGCCACCAGGCCGGGGACCGCGTCCTGATGCAGGTGGCGATGTCCATGCAGCGCTCGATCCGGAACGTCGATGTGGCCGCCCGGCTCGGCGGCGACGAGTTCTGCGTGCTAGCTCCCGAGCAGGCGTCCGAGGCGGCCATGACCCTCGCCGAGCGGCTCGCGACGGCCGTGCGCGACGAGGTGGCCTCGCCCGACGACCCGCCGCTCAGCATGTCGATCGGTGTGGCCGCCTGCCCCAGCCACGGCGACGACGCCGAGACGCTGATCGACGCCGCCGACCGCGCGATGTACCGGGCGAAGGCGACCGGCGACAGCGTGGCGCTGGGCGAGCCGCCCTCGGCGGAGGTCGCCGAGGAGGCGAAGAGCTAGAGCGGGCCCGCTGAACTGCAGCAACCAAGGGGGCGCCGGCCGAGGCCCAATACGAAAGTCAACCTATGGTTGACCAACGTGTGGAGCCTCTGCCGAGAGGCTCGGACCGGCCCCTCATTGCTGTCGTTGAGGGTCGCCTAATCGATCAAGCCGTGGCGGATGCCGATGGCCACAGCCTGCGTGCGGGTCGAGGCGTCCAGCTTCGCCAGGATCCGCTTCGTGTGGGTCCGCACGGTCTCGGTCGACAGGCCGAGCTTCTCGGCGACGTGGTCGGTCTGCATGCCGTCGGCGAGCATCTGGAGGATCTCGCGCTGGCGCGCGCTGAGGGTGCGGTCACCCTCGTCGAGGACGATCGTCGAGGAGAGGCCGGGGTCCACGTAGAACTCGCCCGCCCGGGCGGCCTCGATCGCGCGGATCAGGTCCTCGGAGGGGGAGTCCTTGCGCACGTAGCCCTTGACGCCCGCCTTGAGGGCCTCGCTGAGCAGCCGCGCCCCGCCGTCGGAGGTGAACACGACGATCGGCGCCTTCAGCTCGCTGCGGAGGCGGCCCACCACCTCGCCGACGTCGACGCCGACTCGCCACGGATCGACGATGACCACGTCCGGCGGCTCGCCGTTCAGGCCCAGCGCGGCCTCCTCGAGGGAGGCGGCGTCGCTGATCTTCGAGCCCGAGAACGCCTTCTCCAGCACCGCCCGGACCCCTGCCCTCACCACGGGGTGATCATCCACGATGAGGCAGCGAGGGGATTCCTTCGCGCCTGTGGCCATCCGGCGGCGAAGCATACTCCGACCGCGTGAGATTTCACCGGCGCGGGTCGCGCGGCGGCTACGGCCGGGGCAGCCGGCGAAGGACCTCGCGAGCCACGCCTCCGGCGACCCGCGCGCCGGTGGCGGCGACGCCGGTGACCGTGCGAATGACGTCCCCGACGGGGTCGCCCGAGCGCGAAGCGGGCGGCGCCTCCCGCGGTTCCGAAGCGGGCCGGGCCTGTCGCGCGTCGCCCTTCGGCCGCGCCGTCCCCGCGGGCGCCGCCCCTTCCGACTTGCTCCGCTCCGTCCGCGCGGCCGCCTTCGCCGCCGTCCGCCCAGTCCGCTTCTCGCTCCGCTGGCCCGGTCGCGAGCGCGGCAGGTTCCCGAGTACGCCTCCGTCGTCCGTCATCGCCGCGGGAGTCTAGTCCTCGGGGAACCGGGTAAATCCCGACCACTGGGGCGCCTCCCGTACCGCTTGGTGCAGAATGGAGTAGTTCACGATTGGTTGACTGGCTAGTCAGCGGAAAATCCGCTTTCCGCCGCTTGACTTCACTATCTGTAGCGTTACTGTTGAACCAGTCTGCTTGACTGGGCCTAGCACCAGCCTGCTTGGCCCTGCCTGATGCCCGAGGATTCGAATGTCTGTAGCTGAACTTCAAGAGCTCGAAGAAGTCCGCCTGCTCGTAGCCAAGGGCCGGCAGACCGGCGTCCTGACCTACACCGAGGTCGCGACCGCCCTTGCCGAGATCGAGCTCGACGAAGGCGACGTCGAGGAGCTGCACGGCTATCTCGAGAAGAGCGAGATCGAGCTGGTCGAGGACGATCCCACGGCCGCCGAGCCGCAGGTCGAGCGCGCGGTCGATCGCCGCAGCCGCCGCAAGAAGGCGGCCATCGACCTCAAGCCGGACATGACCACCGACTCGCTTCAGCTGTTTCTGAAGGACATCGGCAAGGTCAGGCTGCTCACGGCGCAGGAGGAGGTCGACCTCGCGAAGCGCATCGAGCGCGGCGACCTGGACGCCAAGCAGAAGATGGTCGAGTCGAACCTGAGGCTGGTCGTCTCGATCGCCAAGAACTACCGCAACCAGGGGCTGCCCTTCCTCGACCTGATCCAGGAGGGCACGCTCGGGCTCATCCGCGCCGTGGAGAAGTTCGACTGGCGCCGAGGCTTCAAGTTCTCCACGTACGCCACCTGGTGGATCCGTCAGGCCATCGCCCGCGCGCTCGCCGACAAGGCGCGCACGATCCGGATCCCGGTGCACGTGGTCGAGAAGCTGAACAAGATCGGCCGCGCGGAGCGCAAGCTCGTCACGGAGCTGGGCCGCGAGCCCACGCCCGAGGAGATCGCCGACCACACGGGGATCGACCCGGAGGAGGTCGAGTCGATCAAGCGCTCGGCCCAGGCGCCCGTCTCGCTCGAGAAGCCGGTGGGCGACGAGGAGGAATCCGAGTTCGGCCAGTTCATCGCCGACGAGCGGGCCGAGTCGCCCTACGAGCGCGCCGCCGAGATCCTCACCAAGGAGGCGCTGCGCGAGGCGCTCGAGAACCTCTCCTACCGGGAGCGCCGCGTGCTGGAGCTGCGCTACGGCCTCGGCGGGGAGCACCCGCGGACGCTCGACGAGGTGGGTCGCACGTTCAACGTGACGCGCGAGCGGATCCGCCAGATCGAGAACCAGTCGCTCAAGAAGCTGCAGTCGCTGGCCGAAGCGCAGAAGCTGCGCGACGTCGCCTAGACAGAGGCCCGAAGCAGCCGGCTCGGCCGGCTGCGCAGGGTGGGAATCCGGTCCATTCGGGCCCACCGGGGCTTGAGCGCGGCCTCATCCGTGCCGATGCGAACTTCATGTTCGACATCGACTCTGCCCTCATGAAGGTCATCGAGGCCGACGCCTCTGACCTCCATCTCAAGGTCCCCTCGCTCCCGGTCATCCGCCGCCACGGCAGGCTCGAGGCGATCCCCGATTCCGAGGCCCTGCGCCCCGAGGACACGGAGCGGACCCTCTTCCACATGCTCACCGACGAGGCGAAGCTCGAGTCCTTTCGCAACGAGCGCGAGGTCGACTTCTCCTACTCGATCCCGGGAGTCGCCCGCTTCCGTGTGAACGCGTTCGTCCAGCGCGGCTCGGTCTCGATCGTCTGCCGTGCCATCCCCTTCCAGATCAAGACCGCCGAGGAGCTGATGCTCCCGCAGGTGATCGACCAGATCGCCGACGAGGAGCGCGGGCTCATCCTGCTCACGGGCACGACGGGCTCGGGCAAGTCCACCACGCTCGCGGCGATGATCAACCACATCAACAGCACCTACGCGAAGCACATCGTCACGATCGAGGACCCCGTCGAGTTCCTCCATCGCGACCTGTGCTCGATCATCAACCAGCGCGAGGTGGGCGAGGACACGGCCTCCTTCGCGCGCGCGCTCCGGCGAGTGCTCCGCCAGGACCCCGACGTGATCCTGATCGGGGAGATGCGCGACGAGGAGACCGTCCGGACGGCGCTCTCCGCCGCCGAGACGGGCCACCTGGTGCTCTCGACGATCCACACCGTGGACGCCGCCGAGTCGGTCAACCGGATTATCGACTTCTTCCCGCAGGCGGAGCAGCGCCAGGCGCGCTCGATGCTGGCCGGGACGCTGAAGGCGGTGGTGTCGCAGCGGCTCGTGCCCACGCCGGACAAGCAGGGGCGAGTCGCCACCTGCGAGATCCTGCGGATGACCGGCCGGGTCCGGGACATGATCCTGAACCCGGACGACACCGGCCGGCTGCCCGAGGTGATCTCCGAGGGTGCCTACTACGGCATGCAGACCTTCGACCAGGCGCTGCTCGCGCACGTGCAGGCGGGCCGTGTGGCGATGAACGACGCCCTCAAGGCCGCTACGTCCCCGCACGACTTCAAGCTCCTGGTCAGCTCGGACGGCCAGCGCCACACCTCCGTCGAGTCCGTCTTCGGCAAGGAGGACGAGGCGAAGGCGATGGTCAGCGGCGTGCCCGAGACACCCGCAGCCTGAGCTTCACGCGGCCGTCGAAGCGGACGTCGTCCGAGCGCAGGACGACCCTGCGCTCGCCGCGCCGGAAGCGGCCGACGATGCCGAGCGGGCGCCGCATGCCGGCGAGCCGCCGCGCCAGGC
>JBKGUS010000620.1:0-4288 GCA_046462295.1 Thermoleophilaceae bacterium
GAGAACTCGACCCGCCGCGTTCCTTTTGGAGGGTTGTGGTGATCCCTGACAACCGCGCTGGCGACCTCCTCGCCGACCTAGAACGCCGCGGAGTCGCAGCCAATGACGCAGCGCTCGACCGCCTGCCGTCCGCAGTCGAGATGGATGACGTGGTGATTGAGCGCTACGAGACGTAGGGCACCCAACTCACCACTCTCGCTTTGCCCGAACTGCGGAGCCACCGGTACGCCCCGCCCTCCGCAGCGGAGCGCACGCGCCCTGCAACGACGAGCACCGCTCCGGCCGCTCGAACTAGACGATTACGGTGTAGGTTCTCCTCACCGGCGACCGAAGGAGAATCCATGTACGCACGCGTGGTCAGGTTCACGGACGTCGATCCGGAACACCTGGCGGGGCGCCTGGACGGGATCGAGGCTGAGGGACCGCCCGTGGACATCCCGGCTAAGGGCATCCAGATCCTCCACGATGAGGACCAGCGCACCGCGGTCGTGATCCAGCTCTTCGAAACGGCCGACGACATGGCGGCAGCGGAGGGCCCCCTGGACGAGATGGACCCGGGGGATACGCCGGGGACGCGCGCCTCGGTCGACCGCTGCGAGATCAAGGCCGAGCTGGGCCCGGGATAAGGCACCGCCGCGCCCCGCGAAGCACGTGCGCCTGCCGGCGCTGAGTGTCGCTGTGCGCGAATAACGGCCGTGGCGAGGTCGCCCCACAGAGCTGCTTCTTCTCTCGCATAGACGAGGACCGGCGACTTGGTTGGCCTTTACGTCGGGAGGCGTTTAGCCCTCGGAAGGCTTGCAGTACGACATCGCCCGGGACGTCCCGCGCAGCCGCCGCGGGTCCTTCCGAATCGATGCCACTCGAAGGGGGCGGTATCGCTCGACGTCCGGGCCCGCTCATAGCATGCGAACATGCGTTCGTCACTCCACCGCCGGAGATCTTGAGTCGCCATCCGGTGGACGTGGGTCAGCGCAGCGAAGCCGCGATTGTCTTCGAGTTGATAAAGCGCGGCCATCGGGTGCTGATCCCGTATGGCACAAACCACCGATACGACTTAGTGATCGATGTCGGCGGCCGGTTCCTGCGAGCGCAGTGCAAGACGGGGCGACTTCGTCGAGGCGTGATCGAGTTCGCCACGCAGAGCACCCGAGCAAACACGCGTGGCGTGTTCCACACGCCGTATGACGCCAATCAGATTGATCTCTTCCTCGTGTACTGTCCTGACACAGACCGTGTCTATGCTGTCGGCGTCGATGAAGTCGGCTCGGGGAGCGGATTTTCTGCGTGTGGATCCCGCGGCGAACGGCCAAGTCAAGAGGGTTCGCTGGGCAGCCGACCATGAACTGCCCGCCTAGCTCAACCGGTAGAGCACGTCTCTTGTAAAGACGGTGGTGTCGGTTCGAATCCGACGGCGGGCTCTACCGACGGACCGGGCTAGCCCGCGCGGCGCACCAGCACGCGACGGCCGTACACGCGGCTTGGGCGCGGCGCTCCCGGGCGCAGCCATGTTGGGCGGCGCGCTCCTCGGAGGGTGGCGGCGAAGAAGTCCGCTGCCGCCAGGTCGAGCCAGCGCTGCTGGGCTCGGGCCGGTAGGCGTTGCGGTCGGCGGCACCGCGGCGTGCCGCTTGGGGCGTCGTCCGCACCGAGCTGGGCCAGCTTTCGGTTGAAGTAGTTGTGGTTGGCGCCCTCCAGGCGGGCCAGCACCACTGGGCGAGTGCGGTCCTCTTGCCGCCGTGCCTGCCGCAGGTAGGCGCGGCCCATCGGGCCGGTGTCGCCGTCGCATGACGCCAGCACGATCGCCGTCGGCAGGTCCGGCAGCACCGCGCCCTGCGCCACAGGTGTGAGCAGGAAGAGCGACCGGATCGGGCCGCGGCCGCGGGCGATGTCGGCCGGTGAGTCGTTGCCCGCTCGCCTCCGTGCCGCTCGCACCGAATGGTGCCCGCTCAGCGAGTGCCCCAGGAGCCCGATCCGGCGCAGGTTCACCCGGCCCCGAAGCGGCACCCCGAAGCGCCCGCCGCCCGACGCGGCCTCGCGCGCGATCTGGCCGAGCGTGCGGTTCACGAGCCGCGGCCAGCGGTCCGGGTCATTCGGCTCGCCCCAGCCGGCCGTGAAGGCGCCGCCCAGGCTCGGCGCGACCGCGACGATGCCGCGCTCCGCGAGCGCTCGGACCACGTGGCGCAGGCCGAGGTCGTAACGGTTCTCGCGTGCGAAGCAGGGCCAGGTCGCGGTGTCCAGCGGTCCCTCGGGGCAACCGGTCTCGTTGCGGCCGTGCAGGGCGACCACGAGCGGGTGCGGGCCCGGCGAGAGGGGCGCTCCGATGGCGCCGCGCAGACGGACGGGGATGGGGCCCTTGGGGCCGGGCGTGCGGAGTTCCACCCTTCCCAGGTCATATGACCGGACTTCGGCATCGACGGCGACGGCTGCCGGGGCGAAGCAGGCCAGCGCCAAGAGCGCCGCGAGAAGGGGAATCCCTACGACTCGCCCGCCCCCACGGCCGCGTGCTCGATGTTCCCGTGGCCGTTCGACGAGACCGGCACGCCCTCCAGCGGCTCGAACTCACGGTCCGCGTTCAGGCGCCGCTCCAGCTCTCCCAGCACCAGCCCGAACAGGAGGTGGCGCCACGCCGCCTGGGCGAACGCGCGGCGGTTGCCCCACAGCGGCTCGAGCTCGGAGCGCGCCGGGTGGTGCCGGTCGATCAGCCGGGTGAACGGCCAGAAGCCGGCGTGCTCGGCGAATCCCGCCGCTGCGCCCGTCACGACCGGCGGCCCCGGCACCAGCGGCCGCACCAGCGCATATGTGGCGCCGAACATCGCGCCGTTCGCAAGATGCATTGCAAGGCCCGCGGCCTGCCACCCGGATCCGCGGATGACGAGCTTGCCGAGTACCTCCACGTCGTCATAGCCGGAGCCGAAAACACGCTTGTCGAGCGGCTGCTGCGCCGCCCAGACCGCCGCAGCGGCCGCTCCGGCCATCGCTCCGTTGACAGTCCGTCGCAACTCCATGTAGCCGCCAGCGTAACGCCACGCACGCGGCCGGGTAGCAGAACTCGATGCCGGAGGACACAAACAGGCGTCTTCTGCGTCCGCGTCCGCTCGGCCTCTACCACGAACGCACCCGGCGGCGCGGCATCAACCCGTTCGTCTACTGGCCTGTCCGCTTCGTCGTCAAGAACCTGGTCCTGGCCTACTTCAGGGTGCGCCGGCTCCGCCGCGAGCACATTCCGGACGGCGGCGTGGTGCTCGCCGCCAACCACCGCAGTTTCCTGGACCCGTTCGCGGTAGGCATCTGCCTCCCCAGGCCGGTCTACTTCGTCGCCAAGCAGGAGCTGTTCAGGAACCCCATCCTCGGCTGGTTCCTCAGCTGCATGGGCGCGTTCCCGATCCGCCGCGGCGAATCGGACGAGGAGTCCATGAAGACCGCCCTCGAGCTGCTCGACCGCGGCGATGCCGTGGTGATCTTCCCCGAGGGCACACGTATCCGCGCGGGATCGCTCGGGAAGCCCAAGCGCGGCGTCGGCCGCCTGGCGCTCCAGAGCGGCGCCCCCGTCGTGCCGATCGCCATCACCGGCTCCGAGCACGCCCGCGACGGCTGGAAGATCAAGCCCGTCCGGGTGCACGTGCGCTGCGGGCCGCCGCTCACCTTCCCGCGCGTCGAGAACCCCTCAACCTTCCTGGCCGGTGAGGTGACCGAGCGCATCTGGCCGTGCGTCGGCCTCCAGTGGGAGTGGCTCGGAGGCCTCCCGCCGCTCCGCACCGCCGCCGTGGTGGGCGCCGGCTCGATGGGCACGGCGATCGGCGTCGTCCTGGCCCGCGCCGGCCTCGAAGTGCAGCTCGGCTGCCGCACCGCGGCCCAGGCCGAGCGCCTCGATGCCGAGCGCGAGAACACCGAGTACCTGCCCGGCGTGAGTCTCGACAAGGGCATCCGCTTCCGTACCGTCCCCGAGATCGAGTTCGCCGGCGTCGACCTCGTCGTGATGGCCGTGCCGTGCAACAGCCTGCCCGCGGCCGTCGGCGAGATCGGCGCGCGCGTGGGCGAGCGCAGCGCTGTGATGGTCACCTCCAAGGGCCTCGTGCCGCCGCTCGGCACGACGCCGACCGCCTACGTGTCCGAACGCGTGCGCGCCCGCGCCGTCGCCGGCCTGGCGGGTCCCGCGCTGGCGCGCGAGGCGATCGAAAGCGGCGCATCCGTGGTGGTCGCCACCCGCGAGCCCGATCTGCGCCGCCAGCTGCGCGAGGTGCTCGAAGCCGGCGGCCTGACCTGCGAGGCGACCGACGACGTGACGGGCGCC
>JBKGUS010000621.1:0-27942 GCA_046462295.1 Thermoleophilaceae bacterium
GCAGGGCGACGACCGCGAACAGCACCCCGAGCGACAGCTGGATCGTGGCCGCCACTCGCAGGTGCTCGGAGCCGGCGATCCCGCGCTCGTCGCGATCCGCGATCGTGCGGGAGAGGAGCTGCTCCACCGGCCGGTACAGCACCGAGACGGTGATGAAGACCGCCGACCACAACAGCGTGATGCGCCCGTACTCGGCCTCCTCCAGCGAGTAGCTCGCGAGCGAGAAGTAGCCGAAGGTGACGAGGCCGGTGACGCCGATCCCCACCGAGAGGACGGCGGCGCCGCGTCCGTAGGAGCCCTCCGCCGAGCGGCCAGGCATCAGCGGGGGGCCGGGGGCGCGAGCCCCCGGATGCGAATCACTTGACGCGGACAAGCACCATGGTCCACGGGAACGGCGAGCGCACCTGCTCGACCGTCCCGTAGCGGGACAGGAGCGCGGCGAACGCCCGCTTCGACCAGTGGTTCACATGCCCCGGCGTGTTGCCGAGGTCGCGCAGGTAGGCCCCGCGGGCCATGTTGAGACCCCTCCAGAGCGGCTCGCGCGGCACGCTCAGCAGGAGATTGCGCCGGGCGACGCGGGCCATCTCCGCGAGTGTCGCCTCCGGCTCCGGCACGTGCTCGAGCACCTCGATCGCGCTGGCCATGTCGAAGGAGTCGTCCTCGAACGACAGCGACGTGGCCTCCTCGACCCGGAACTCCAGGTTGGGCCGCGAGCGCTTCTCCCACTCGGCGCGCAGCTTCGGGTCGTCCAAGTCGATGCCGACGACGCGCCCGTCGCCGAGCCGGTCGGCCCATTCGACCGTGAGCACGCCCTCGCCGCAGCCGATGTCGAGGACCGACTCCGGCGCCGCACGCTCCCAGAGCTCGTCGAGCGTCGAGTGGAAGCCGGCCATGAGCCGCTTGACCACCGGGTTCGTCGAGCCGTACTTGTCGTAGGTGTTCCCGGTGGGGACGCGGGTCGTGGCGCTCACAACTTCAGCGCCTCGCGGTCCTCGGTCTTGCCAGTGGCGCGCCCGGCCCGGGCGCCGGTCGTGGCCTCCTGCCCGGTGTCGCGCGCGCCGGGCTCGTAGTGCGACGGCTCGACGCCGAGGTGGAGCTCCACGCGGCGCACCCGCTCGAGCACGCGCTGCTGGAGCACGCGCGAGCCGGCCAGGATGTCGCCCACCACACCGAGCGCCGCGAGCTGGACGGCGACGATGAACAGCGTCGAGCCGAGGATCAGGGACTGCACGTGGCCGCCGCTGTCCCCCTGGATCACGAACCACAGGAAGCGAGCCCAGATCACCGCGCCGATCAGCGCGAAGAAGGCGGCGGCGACGAGGAACACGCGCAGCGGCTCGTACAGCGCGTAGATGCGGAAGATCGAGGCCGCGTTCCGCCGCACGTAGGCCGAGGTCGACGGAAACAGGCGCGACTCGCGCGTCTTCTCGTTCGTCCGGATCGGGACGTGGTCGACGGCCACCAGCATCTTGCCCGCCTGGATTATCGACTCGAGCGTGTAGGTGAACTTCGACACGACCTGCATCTGCAGCGCCGCCTCGCGGTTGTATGCGCGGAAGCCCGAGGTTGTGTCGGGCACGCCGGTCCCCGAGGCGCGCCGCACGACGACGCTGCCCCAGCGCTGCAGGCGTTTCTTCACGGGCGAGAAGTGCTCGATCTGGTCGGTCTCGCGGTCGCCGATGACCATGTCGGCCTGGCCCGCCAGGATCGGCTCCACGAGCTTCGGGATGTCGTGCCCGCTGTACTGGTTGTCGGCGTCGGTGTTGACGATCACGTCGGCGCCCAGCTTCAGGCAGGCGTCGAGCCCCGCCTGGAAGGCGGCGGCGAGGCCCTTGTTGTTCGTGAGGCGGACCACGTGGTCGACCCCGCCCTCGCGCGCGACCTCGATCGTGCGGTCGGTCGAGCCGTCGTCGATCACGAGCCACTCGACCGTCTCGATGCCCGGGATCTCCCGAGGGAGGTCGCCGAGAGTCGCGGGCAGCGTCTGCTCCTCGTCGAAGCAGGGGATCTGGATGATCAGCTTCATGCGGGCCGACACGTAGCGTAAAGACCAGGCAGGTCACCGGCGCTTCAAAGAGTCGCCAACGCGCCTCGCTGCTACCGGCGCGTGGGCGTCTCGTATCGCCTCTTTACATCACCTTTGCAGGGAATTCACATTCGAAGCCGTGTTGCAGGATCGCGCGGCTCCGGGTAACAAAGGACCGGACAGCAGGCGTTCACTGGATGGCAACACCTCTGGTAGCCTGCGCGATCCCCCCCGACCTTCCCAATGGAGCATTCACGACCATGAGCGTTCTCGCATACCTTGACCCCGGCAGCGGGAGCATGATCCTCCAGATCATCGCGGGCGGCCTCGCCGCCGTGGCCGTGACGGCCAAGCTGTACTGGGGTCGGCTGATGAAGTTCCTGCGCATCCGCAAGGACGAGCCGGAGGCCACGAAGGCCGAGCCGGCGCGCGGCGGTAGCGAGTAGCTCTCCGCCCACTCGGCCGCGCCGGCGCCTGCGACCCGGCTTTCAGCGCGTGGCGGGCGCGCGTAGCCGCGCTACTGTTTCCCGCCCCGTGAGCTCCCGCACGGAAACCCCTGCATCGGCGAACCTCGAGCCCGGCTCGTTCCGCGATCCGGAGAGCCGGGTCTTCTACGCCGGCGACGAGGTCTACCGCGCGCTGTCGCCCGACGGCCTGGCCGACTTCGAGGCGCTCGAGCAGACCGGCCTGCTCGACGATCCGCGGGTGGTGCGCACCGAGCGCGCCGAGGACACCGCGGCGCTGCGCGGTCTCCTCGTCCACGAGCCCGCCGCCGTGCTGAGGCACGATCGCATCCCGTTCGTCTCCTACCCGTACGAGTGGACCTTCTCGATGCTGAAGGACGCGGCGCTGCTGCAGCTCGACCTGCTGCTCGCCGCTCTCGGCCACGACCTCGTCTTGAAGGACTCCACGCCCTACAACGTCCAGTTCAAGGGTGCGCGGCCGGTGTTCGTCGACGTCGGCTCATTCGAGCGCATCCGCGAGGGCGAGCCGTGGGTCGGCTACCGCCAGTTCTGCATGCTCTACCTCTATCCGCTGCTGCTCCAGTCCGCGAAGGGCGTGCCGTTCCACCCGTGGCTGCGCGGGTCGATCGACGGGATCCGGCCGTCCGAGATACGGCCGCTCATGAACTTCCGCGACCGCTTCCGCAGGGGCGTGTTCACGAACGTGATCCTGCACGCGAAGCTGGAGGAGCGCTACGCGGGGAAGCCGCAGCAGGTGAAGGACGAGGTCAAGCGCGTCTTCAAGAAGGAGCTGTTCGTCGCCAACGTGCGCAAGATGCGGAGGCTCGTCGAGCGGCTGTCCTGGGACCCGCCGAAGGGCGTCTGGACCGCCTACGGCGAGCGGAACAGCTACACGGACGCGGACGCGCAGCGCAAGGACGACTTCGTCCGCGAGGTGGCCACTAGCCGCGACTGGAAGCTCGTCTGGGACATCGGCTGCAACAACGGCCGCTATTCGCGGATCGCGGCGGAGGGCGCGAGGAGCGTGATCGCCGTCGACGCCGACCAGGGCCCCGTCGAGCTGCTCTATCGCGACCTGCGCGAGGAGCGGAACGACCGGATCCTGACGCTCACGATGAACCTGGCCGACCCGTCGCCGGGGCTCGGCTGGCGCGGCCTCGAGCGCAAGTCGATGGCCGAGCGCGGCAAGCCGGACCTGGTGCTGGCGCTCGCGCTCGTCCACCACGTCGCGATCGGCGCGAACGTGCCGGTCAAGGAGCTCGTGGACTGGCTCGCCTCGCTCGGCTGCGCGCTCGTGATCGAGTTCCCGACGCGCGAGGACCCGATGGTGAAGAAGCTCCTCGCCCCGAAGCGCGAGGGCCTCCACCCGGACTACGAGCTCGGGTTCTTCGAGCGCACGCTGAAGGAGGCCTTCGAGGTGGAGCGCTCCGAGCGGCTCGAGTCCGGCACACGCGTGCTCTACCACGCCCGGCCGAAGCGAGGATGAGCCGCGCGGAGGCGGCGCGACCGGGGCGCGCCCCGGCGGGGGCGCTCGGCGCCAAGGCGTCGCGAGCACCGCGGGTCACGCTTCGCGAGGCCCTCTGGGCCTACCTCGGCCTCGCCGTCCTCTGGACCTTCGCCGTCGCCCAGCCGCTCTTCGACCTCCTGAAGGACAACCCCGAGTTCTTCGCCGCCCGCGGGTCGTCGGGGTTCGACATCGTCAGCTTCTCGGTCCTGCTCGTGGTGCTGCCGCCGCTCCTGATGCTCGGGATCGAGCTGCTCGTGGGTCTTGCGGGGCGCACCGCCCGCGAGGGGGCGCACCTGGTGCTGATCTCGATCCTCGTCGCGCTGATCGCCGCCCAGGCGATCAAGAAGGCGGTCGACCTGCCCGACCCGGTCATGATCGTCGCGTCGCTTGCGATCGGCTCCGGCCTGGCCACGCTGTACGCGGCGGCCGAGCCCGTGCGCTCGTTCGTGCGGGTGCTCTCGCCGGTTCCCGTCGTGTTCCTCGCGCTGTTCCTCTTCACCGACCCGATCTCGAAGCTCGCCTTCCCGGACGAGGCGCAGGCGCGGACCATCGGCGGCGTCACGCGCGCGCCGATCGTGGTCGTGCTGTTCGACGAGCTCCCCACCACCACGCTGATGGACGACCGCGGGCGGATCGACGCGGCCCGCTTCCCCGGCTTCGGGGAGCTAGCGGCGAGCGGCACCTGGTACCGCAACGCCTACACGGTGTACGACTCGACCGAGCGCGCCCAGCCGGCCATCATGGACGGCAACCTGCCGGAGGAGGACAAGCTCCCCACCTCGGCCGACCACCCGAACAGCATCTTCTCGCTGTTCGCGAAGACCCACCAGCTGAACGTCTCCGAGGAGGCCACCACTATCTGCTCGCGCGACCTGTGCGAGGACGAGCGTCTCGACGAGTCCTACGGCAGCCGGATGAGCTCGATGAGCGAGGACCTCGGGCTCGTCTGGCTGCACGTGGTGTCGCCGCCCGGCATCGAGTCGGACCTGCCGTCGGTGTCGGAGAACTGGGGCAACTTCGCCGGCGGGGACGAGCAGGAGGAGCCGGACGCGCCCGCGGTGGACGTGAGGGAGCACACCATCGGGAACCTGCAGGGCGGCCGGCAGGCCCGCTTCGAGCAATGGATCGATTCGATCGAGCCCGGCCCGCGCCCGCAGCTCGCCTTCAAGCACACGCTGCTGCCGCACGTGCCCTGGCAGTACCTGCCCGACGCGCGCCGCTACCGCCGCACCGCGAACGACGCGCTGCCCGGCCTCTCGACGCAGTCCTACGAGGACCAGGGCCAGCTCGACGTGCTGCTGCAGCGCCACATCCTCCAGACGGGCTTCGCCGACTACGAGCTGCGCCGGCTCTGGCGCCACCTGAAGGACGAGGGCATGTGGGACGACGCGCTGATCGTGGTGGCCGCCGACCACGGCGTGGCGTTCCCGCTCGGTTCGGTGCAGCGCCGGCGCCTGGGCCGCGAGACCGCCGACGAGATCGCGCCGGTCCCGCTCCTGATCAAGGCGCCGGGCCAGACGCGCGCGCGGGTGGACGACGCCTGGGTGGAGACGATCGACATCCTGCCCACGATCTTCGAGGTGCTCGAGCTCGATCCCCGGGTCGAGATGGACGGGCGCCCGGCGACCTCGCCCGCGGTGCAGGGGCGCGACGAGCTGCGCATGCTGATCCGCAACACCTTCGAGGTGCTGCGCATCCCCGCGGACGTGTTCGAGCGTGAGCGCGACCAGGTGGTCGAGCGGAACGTGCGGCTGTTCGGAACAGGACGCGATGGGCCCGAGCGCGTCTACCGGCTCGGGCCGAACCAGGAGCTGATCGGGCGGCCGGCGTCGGCTGCCGGCGACCGGCTCGATGTGAACTTCGTCTACGCCGCCGACTACGAGGACGTCGACCTCGACTCGCCCTACCTGCCCAACCACGTCGTCGGCCAGGTGCGGAGCGAGGGCGAGCCAGGGCGCGAGATCGCGGTGGCCGTGAACGGCAGGATCGCCGCGGTCGGCAGCACGTTCGAGCTGGCCGAGGGCGACGAGGGGGAGCTCGTCTCGGTGATGGTCCCGCCGAGCGCGTTCCGCTCGGGCAGCAACCGCGTAGAGGTGTTCGAAGCGCGGTAGCCGGGTACGAATTTCCCATGGCGACGCTGGCACGCAAACGTGCCGCGGCAGGCAAGGCGAAGATGGCCGCCCGCAGCCGCGGAGCGGCGAAGAAGGGCCTCTGGGGAGTGGCCCGCATCGTCCGGCTGATCACCTCGATCGTGGTTGGACTGCTCCTGATCGCGATCGCCCTGGTCCTGCTGGAGGCCAACCGCGACAACGCGATCGTGGAGGCGCTGCTCGACGCCGGCGCCTGGCTTGCCGGTCCCTTCGAGAACGTCTTCTCGATGGACACGCGCAAGGAGCGGATCGCGGTCAACTACGGCCTGGCCGCCCTGGTCTACGCGATCGCGGGCGCGCTGATCGCACGCCTGCTGCGCCGCTAGACGCCATCCGGGGCCTCGGGGGCGCGAGCCCCCGGCTGCCCTCATTGCTCAGCCAGGCAGTTCTCGACCTGCTCCAGCAGGTCGTCGCCGCCCTCGTTCACGTACAGCCAGGTTGCGCCGATCTGCTCAGCGCCCTCCCCCTCGCCCTGGAAGTGGGCGGCCTCGGACTCGCCCGCGGTCAGGAAGACCCTGACGCGCGGGGCGCCCGGCCCGTCGCCGATCACGATCTCCTCGTTGCCCTCCTCGCCCTCGAGGCGGGCGTCGATCCCCTCGTTCTCGAAGCAGGTCATCACGGTGGTACGGATGTCGGCGTCGTCGGGAGCGGCGTCGTCGGACCCCAGCCCGCAGCCGGCCAGCGCGAGCGTGGCCGCGCACGCGGCGGCGAGCATCGGCCTGGCGGGCGAGCGCTTCATCGGCGCGGAGGCTAGCGGGGGGAGACCGCACCCGGCCGAGCCGGCTGCTTCGGGCCTCGGGCGCGACGGGCCGGCCGGCGGCCGGCGCGCAGCAGCGGCTTCGTTCGCCGCCACCGCTTCTTCATGTCGAAGTACACGCCCTTCCGCGCGTCCGTCTCCTCGATCAGGCTCTTGTTGTGCCACGGCGGGACGGTGTAGCCCTCCGGCGCGCCGCCTGACCACTGCGGGTGGACGCGGAAGTCCCGCAGCGCCCACCAGATCGAGCCGTTCACGTACGGCTTCGAGGCGTGCACCCGGAGGTGGTCGGCGGCGAACCTGCGCTGGAACTCGAACGTGCCCTTCTGCTGCACCGCACCCGACAGCGCCGCCTCGGCGCCGTACTCCGTGATCACGATCGGGAGGTTCGGGTTGGCGGCGTGGATCGAGTCGAGGTAGGGACCGAGCTCGGCGAGCGTGCTCGGGCCGCGGGCGGGGTCCGCCTCGGTGACCGTGCGGTACCAGCCGAAGTACTCGTTCACACCGAGCACATCGAGATGCTTGTAGACGGAGCTCGTGACCGGCTCCCCGATCCGCGAGTGGCGGTCGATGGCGATGAACCGCGTGTCGTCGAGCTCACGAGCGGCCGCCGAGGCGTCGCGCAGCCAGCGGGCGAACCCGGACCCGAAGAAGCCGAGCTCGTTGCCGTTCTCGGCAGGCTCGTTCACCAGCGCCCAGGTCATGATCGACGGGTGGTTGAGGTTGTTGCGGACGGTCAGCACCACGGCCCGCTCGGCCGCCTCGCGCACCTTCGACTCCTCGAAGAACCGGTTCGGCAGCTGGTAGACCGGCGCGTCGACCCAGTAGAGGATCCCGTGCTTGTCGAACAGCTCCATGAAGGCGGGATGGAGCGGGTAGTGCGAGCGGGTGATCGTCGCCCGAAGATCGCGCAGGCGTGAGACGAGCAGCCGGCGCGTCTGCTGCGACAGCGCGCCGCCCTCCTCGAGGTCGTCCTCGTGGATGCTCGCGCCGCGCAGGTTGACCCGCTTGCCGTTGAGCAGGATCACCCCGCCGCGCCGCGTCTCGAGCTTGCGGACGCCGAAGCGCAGCTTGTAGGCCGCGCGTCGCTTGGTGGGACGCCGCCCGCGGTCCTCGTCCGCGTACACGGTCATCGGGTAGAGCTTCGGCCTGCCGGGCTGCCAGAGCTTCGGCCGATCGATAGTGAAGGTGTTCGACAGCTCGCGCCTGTTGCCGGCGAGCACCTCCTCGGTGTCGAACCTGATGTTCTCGCCGGCGACCCGGAACGCGAGCGAGACCCTGCGGTCCTTGTCGGTCATGTTCCGCAGCTCGACCCGCACCTCGACCTTTGCCGGACCGCCCACACGCCGCAGGCGCGGCAGGACGTGGACATCCTCGATGTCGATCGTGTCGATCTCGCGCACGTAGACCTCGCGCAGGAGGCCGCCGAAGTTCCACCAGCCGCCGGTGCCGAAGCCGTTGTAGGCCGCCGGCCGCCAATGGGTCAGGTCCCTGTTGCTGCGAAGCGAGGAGACCTTCACGACGAGCGTGTTGCGGCCCCTCTCCAGGCCTTCGAGGTCGACCTCGAACGGGAAGTAGCCGGTGTAGGTGCCGATCGGCTTCCCGTTCAGCCAGACCCAGGTGCGGTAGTTCGACCCCTCGAAGCGGACCTTCCAGAAGGTGTTCTTCGGCCTGCGCGGCAGCGTGAACTCCTTGCGGTACCAGCCGACCGAGGACTTGTTGAGCGTCGTGTCCTGTGCGTTCCAGTTGTGGGGAACCCCGATCGCGGTCCAGCCGGCGAGGTCGTCCTGCTGGTACCAGCCCTCGGTGTCGCCCTGGGTGAGGAGGTCGTCCTGGCGGAAGTACCACGTGCCGCCCAGCAGCTGGCGCGTGGGCTGCCCCTCGTAGATGAGCGGCTTGCCGCCGGGCCGTTCCACCGACAGCTTGGGCAAGGGAGGTGGCTGCGCGCCCCCCTGGGCGGGCGCCGCCGAGGGCAGGGCGAGCAGCAGCAGCAGGAATGTTGCGAGAAGAGCGGGCACGAGGGGAGGCGGCGACGCAGGGTAGCGCCGGACTCCGCGGGAACACCTGAAACGCCTCTGGGTTGCGCAATTTTGGTACGGGGTACTTGCTACCGTGCAGAAGCGCGCCCAGGCTCCCCGGCCGGCGCAGCTGCGCAGCACAATTCCTGCCCCGCCCGGCCTCGCCAGACGCGAGGCCGTTCGAGTCAGCCCATGAACCGACGCTTCGCGCTCATCCAAGCCCTCGTCTCCCTGATCGCGCTTGGGGCGGTCGTCTGGTGGGCTGCGCACCAGGAGGCGCCCGAGCTCCCCACCGGGTCGGGCGACCTCGCCTGGCTCGGCGCCGCGCTCGGCCTCTACGCGATCGCGACGCTGCTGCGCGGCGAGCGCTGGCACCACATCCTCGCGCTGGCGCGAGTCAAGGCGAGGCGCAGCGACTGCTACGCGTTGACCACGGTGGGCTACATGGGGAACAACGTGCTTCCCGCGCGGGCGGGCGAGGCGCTCCGCGTCGTGCTGCTCTCGAGCCGCTGCGGGGCGAGCAAGCGGACGCTGCTCGGCTCGGTCGTCGCCGAGCGGCTGCTCGACGTGATCGCGCTCGGCGCGATCTTCATCGTGGTGGTCTACGGCGTTCTCAGCTCGACCGTGCTGCCCACCGACCGGCCGCTGCTCGTGACCGGCATTGGCGTGGTGCTGCTGTGCCTCGCCGCCGGGGCCGTCTGGATGCTGCGCCGCCACCACGTGTTCGAGCGCGTCCGCGACTGGCTGCGTCCGCTCGCCGATGCGCCACGAGCGCTCCTCCGGCGCGAGGGCGTGCTGCTCCTGGCGGCCACCTTCGTCCTCTGGGCCTTCGAGGCCGGCGTCTACCTGTCGGTAGCCAAGTCGGTCGACCTCGGCATCAGCGCCACCGGCGCGCTGTACCTCGTCGCGCTCACCAACTTCGTCGCCGCGCTGCCCGCGGCGCCCGGCTCGATCGGCACCTTCGACGCGGCCGTGGCCTGGGGCGCCGGGAAGCTCGGGGCGAGCGGCTCGGCGTCGCTTTCGTACCTCATCCTGCTGCGCTTCGTGCTGTACGTCCCGATCACCGTCGTCGGGTTCGTCGTCCTGGTCACGCGCTACGGCGGCTGGTCGCGGCTGCGCTCGGCGGTCCGGCTCGACGCCGGTGCCGAGGCGAGCCGCGCCTAGCCCGCCCTCGATGCGGGCCTCCGTCGCACAGCTCCGCACCCTGCGCCGCCGGGACGTCGGGGATCGCCGCGCGACCGCGCTGCGCGCAGAGGTCACGCGCGGCGGCCGCTCGCACGGCGCCCAGATGGCATTGATCATGCTGGGCTGCCTGGGGGCGGCGGCGCTCACGCTGCTGTTCCCGTCCACGCCCACCTACGACCCCTGGGCGTGGATCCTCTGGGGCCGCGAGATCACGCAGCTCGACCTGGTCACCGAAGGCGGGCCGTCGTGGAAGCCGTTCCCGATCCTGTTCACGGTCCCGTTCTCGCTCTTCGGGCAGGACATCGCGCCCTATCTCTGGCTCCTCGTCGCCCGCGCCGGCGGCCTGTTCGCCTGCGTCATGGCCTACCGCATGGCCCACCGTCTGATCGGCGGAGGCACGTACGGCGTCGTGGCGGGGGTGTGCGCGTTCCTGGCCCTGTTCTCGAGCAACAAGTTCGTGCGCGACGCGGCGCTCGGCAACTCGGAGCCGCTGCTCGCGGCGATCGTGCTGTGGGCCTTCGAGCGCCATCTCGACGGGCGCAGGGACCACGCGCTCTACCTCGGCTTCCTGGCCGCGCTGCTCCGCCCCGAGGCCTGGCCGTTCCTCGGTCTGTACGGGCTCTGGCTTTGGTTCAGCGACCCGCGGCTGCGGCTCCGCCTGGTGACGTTCGCCGCGCTCATCCCCGCGCTCTGGTTCCTGCCCGAGTGGTGGGGCTCGGACGACCCGTTCCGTGCGGGCGCCCGCGCCAACGCGCCGAACCCCGGCTCCGCGGCCTTCGCCGACTCGCCGGCGGTGGCGCTCGTGGAGCGCTTCATGAGCGTCACGATCGCCCCCGTCGAGCTCGGCACCGTGATCGCGGTCGGCTTCGCGGCCGTGATGTGGCACAGATACCGGCGCGAGGGAGTGACGCTGGCGCTTACAGCGTTCGGCCTCGCCTGGTTTCTGCTCGTGGCTGCCATGACGGAGGCGGGCTTCGCCGGCAACCAGCGCTACCTGATCGTTACCACCGCGGTGGTCTGCGTGCTGGGCGGGATGGGCGCGGTACGCGTGCTGCAGGGCGTGGAGGCGTTGGCGCGCCGCTTCGTCGGCGCGAACCGGGCCCGGCCGGTGCTCGCCGGGGCCTTCCTGCTGGGCGTGTTGGTCGCGTCCCCCACGATCGTGGCCAAGGCCGACAACACGGCCCGCGTGCAGGGAGGCCTCGAGCACGAGGCGTACCTCTGGGCCGACCTCAGGGGCCTGATCGACGAGGCCGGCGGCGCGGACACGCTGCTCGCCTGCGGCGGCGTCTTCAGCGGCCCCTTCCAGACCCAGATGGTCGCCTACGAGCTCGGCATCCACGGGATCCAGGTGGGGTGGAAGGTGACCCCACCGCCGGGGGTGACGTTCCGGACCCGGACCGTGCCGGACGGGCCGCTCGTGACCAAGCCGACGGACGACCGCTTCCGGCTCGTCGGCACCAACGGCAAGTGGCGCCTCCTGACAGTGCCGCCCGAGGGAGAGAGCGACTGCCCGAAGGCGAGCCGCTTCGCGCCGACCTCCGGCTCCGCCTTCAACGAACCCTCGAAGGACACGGAGCTCGAGGTGATCGGCGACCCCGGACGCCCCCAGGACAACGGCCCGTGAGGGTCGGGGCGTTCTCGGTCGCCCGGAGGGCGAACGTTTTCATCAGACCTGGGGTCTGGAGGACCCCGGGGGGTAACCCCTAGGATCGCTTCGTGGCCAGCGTCGCCTCCCGCCTGCGCCCGCTTCCCGGCGTCCGCTCGCTGCCGTCCAGCTTCGTGTGGCCGGCGGCCGTGCTCGTCGTGCTGCTCGTGGTGTCGGTCGTCCTCCGCACCGACTCGCTCGGCGAGTCGCTCTGGATGGACGAGGGACTCTCGATCGGCATCGCCTCGCAGTCGCTCTTCGACATCCCCGGCGTGCTGCGCGTGGACGGCTCGCCGCCCGTCTACTACATGCTGTTGTCGATCTGGATGGACCTGGTCGGCGACGGACCGGGGGAGACCCAGGCGCTGTCCGTCGCCATCTCGCTCGTCGCGGTGCCCGGCGGCATGTGGGCCGGCTGGAGCCTCTTCGGCCGCCGCGCCGGCCTGGTCTGCGCCGCGCTCTGCGCCGTCAACCCGTTCCTGACGCAGTTCGCGCAGGAGACGCGCATGTACTCGCTCATGCTCGTCCTCTCGCTGCTCGCCACGGCCGCCTTCCTGCACGTGTTCGCGTTCGGCCGGCGCCGCTACCTGCCGCTCTTCTTCGTGCTGCTCGCGCTCATGCTCTACACGCACAACTGGGGCCTCTTCCTGAGCGTCGGGCTCGCGTGCGCGCTCGTGCCGTGCTGGTACGTCTCGGAGAACCGCCACTCGTTTTGGAAGGACGCGCTGATCGGGTTCGGCGGCGCCGGCCTGCTCTACCTGCCCTGGGTCCCGACGCTGCTGCACCAGATCCAGCACACCGGCGCGCCGTGGCTCAACCCGCCCAACTTCGGCGCGCCCGTGCAGATCTCGAAGTCGCTGCTCGGCGGCGGCACGCCCACGGTCGCGCTGCTCCTCGCCGGCGGCTCGGGCATCGCTGCCGTGCTCGCGCGGCGGGTCGAGGACAAGGAGCGCACCGCCGTGCTGGCGGGCGCCATGACGGTGCTGGCGACACTCGCCGTCGCCTGGCTCGTGTCCCAGGTCTCGCCGGCCTGGACTACGCGCTACCTCGGCGTCCTCCTCGGCCCGATGCTGCTGATCGCCGCGCTCGGGATCGCCCGCGCCGGCACGCTCGGGCTCGTGGCGCTCGTGATCGTCCTCGGGATCTGGGCCGTCCCGCGCTCCTACGGACTCGAGAACAAGTCGAACGCGTCCGACCTGCGCCGCGACGCGGTGCCCGAGCTCAGCGAGGGCGACTTGGTGCTTTCGATGCAGCCCGAGCAGGGGCCGCTGCTGGCGTATCACCTTGAGGACCTCGGCGGGGCGCCGAAGCTTCGGTTCGGCAGCCCGCTCGGGCTGATGGAGAACGACCGGGTGATGGATTGGACCGACGGATTCGACCGGCTCGAGGAAGCAACACCTGCCGCTAACCTGACCCCCCTGCTTGATAGTCTGCCGGCCGGCGGGCGGGTCCTCATCGTGCATCCTGTGACCTCCCGGGCGGACGACTGGGACGCTCCCTGGACCCAGCTCGTGAGGCGTCGCGCGGCGCAGTGGGGGGCCGCGCTGGCGGCCGACGAGCGGTTCGAGAAGATCGGACCAGTGCCGGACAACTACCGCCGCGCGACCCGGATCGGGGTGCGCGGAGTCCTCTACGAGAAGACCGGATGACGAACGAGAGCTCCCAGAACCAGGATCCCCAGCCCGTCGATATCGCGCGCCCGGAGATGCGCGACAAGCCCACCGTGATCCTCGGCGGCGGACCCGCCGGACTCACGGCCGGTTACCTGCTCTCGAAGCAGGGCCTGCCCGTCGTGGTGCTCGAGGCCGAGAACCAGGTCGGCGGTATCGCCAAGACGGCAGTGCGCGACGGCTACCGGTTCGACCTCGGCGGCCACCGCTTCATCACCAAGGTGAAGGAGGTCGACGACCTCTGGCACGAGATCATGCGCGAGGAGTTCCTGCTGCGCCCGCGTATGTCGCGGATCTACTGGAACAAGAAGTTCCTCGACTACCCTCTGCGCGGCCCCGACGTGATCAAGAAGCTCGGGCCGGTCGACCTCACCAAGGCGCTGCTGTCCTACCTCTGGGCCCGGCTCAAGCCGAAGGGCCGAGAGGACACCTTCGAGCAGTGGGTGTCGAATAGGTTCGGCCGCTGGCTCTTCAACCAGTTCTTCAAGTCGTACACGGAGAAGCTCTGGGGCGTGCCGACCACCGAGATCCGCTCCGACTGGGCTGCCCAGCGCATCAAGGGCCTGTCGTTCTTCAGCGCCGCGAAGTCGGCGTTCTTCGGGAACAAGGGCAACAAGATCAAGTCGCTGATCTCCGAGTTCCACTATCCGCGCTACGGCCCAGGCCAGATGTGGGAGACGATGACCGAAGACATCCGCAATCTCGGCGGCCAGGTGCTCCTCGAGCACAAGGTCACGAAGCTCGGCTTCGAGGGCGAGAAGTGCGTGCGCGTGCACGTGGGGGACAAGGTCTTCGAGCCGTCTGCCGTGATCTCGTCACTGCCGCTGCGCAACTCCGTCGGTATCGCGGACCCGCACCCGCGCTCCGAGGTGGTGGCGGCAGCGAAGGGGATGCGCTACCGCGACTTCCTGACCGTCGCGCTCGTCCTGGACGGCGACGACATCTTCCCCGACAACTGGATCTACATCCACGAGCCGGACGTGAACGTGGGCCGGATCCAGAACTTCCGCTCGTGGAGCCCGTGGATGGTGCCGGACCCGGACAAGGCCTGCGTCGGCCTCGAGTACTTCTGCTTCGCCGGGGACGAGCTGTGGGAGATGGAGGACGAGAAGCTCGTGCAGCTCGGCATGCGCGAGCTGGAGGCGCTCGGCCTGGCGCGGCGCGAGCAGCTCGAGTTCGGGTTCGTGGAGCGCGTGCCGAAGGCCTACCCGATCTACGACGCCGAGTACGCCGAGCGCGTCTCGACGATCCGCACCTGGCTCGACGGGCTCGACAACTTCATCCAGGTCGGCCGCAACGGGCTGCACCGCTACAACAACAGCGACCACTCGATGCTCACCGCGATGCGTGCGGTGGACAACCTCGTGAAGGGCACCGAGCACGACATCTGGGCTGTGAACGCCGAGTCGGTGTACCACGAGGAGGAGAAGCAGGACGAGCAGCAGCCCTACATCGAGGCGCCGGAAACGGAAGGCATGAAGGAGCCGCTGCACTCATAGCCGCATGAGCGGCGGCGCGCTTGGGCTTGCGCTGGGCGCCGCGTTCCTGCACGCGCTGTGGAACGTGCTGCTCGCGGGGTCGCGTGACTCCGTGGCGGCCACCGGGGCGCTGCTCTTGTTCGGGGTCCTCCTCCTCGCCCCGGCCGCCCTGCTCGCCGGAGACGTCTCCTCCTCCGCCATCCCGTTCATCGCCGCTTCCGCCGCGCTCGAGCTCGCCTACTTCGTGCTGCTCGCCCGGGCGTACCGCGGGGGCGAGCTGGGAGTCGTCTACCCGGTGGCGCGGGGGTCGGCCCCCGTCCTCGTGCTGGGCGCGGCCGTGGTCGGGCTGGGGAAGGGGGTGTCGTCGCTCGCCGCGGCCGGGGTCCTCCTCGTGGCCGCGGGCGTGCTCCTGCTTGGCATTTCGAGTGTGGGCGGTCAAAGGCGCCATATGCGTGACTTAGACAGCCCACACTCGCGTGACCTCGTGCTCGGGCTGGCGATCGGCGTCGCGATCGCGGGGTACACGCTCGTGGACAGCGAGGGCCTCGAGCACGCCGACCCGCTCCCGTACCTGTTCCTCATTGCTGCCGTTACCGCGGTGGTGTACAACGGGGCGCTTGTCGTGAGCGGCAGGGCGAGGGAGCTCAAGGCCGAGCTGACACCGACGATGCTCGCAGCCGCCGCGGCCACCTTCGGCGCCTACGCCATGGTGCTCGCCGCCCTCCAGATGGCCCCGGCCGCGCCGGTGGCGGCCGTGCGGGAGTCCAGCATCGTCATCGCGGCCCTCATGGCCTGGCTGTTCCTCGGCGAGGAGCGCCGGCTCACCGGCGCGGTCCTGGTGGCCGCCGGGGTGGCGCTAATCGCCTACTCGTAGTACGGCAGCGGCCCGCCGGCCGCGTCCAGCACGGTGCGGTAGAGCTCCTCGTTCACGTCGGGGTGCGCGTCGAGCACGTTGTTCAGCTCGCGCGGGTCGAGGCGCAGGTCGTACATGTGACGTTCCAGGCCGCGGTTGTCGCCGATCAGCACCCAGTCGTCCGTGCGGATGAAGAAGCGGTTGTACATGCCGCCGTAGTGGAAGTCGCGGCGCTCGGGCGGATCGCCGCCGTCGAGCACGGGGGATAGGTCTGTGCCCTCCATCCAGTCGGGCGGCTCGAGCCCGACCATCGACAGCAGCGTGGGGCCGACGTCGTGGGTCGAGGCGAAGTAGGAGCTCGTGCTCCCGGCCGCCCGGCGGTCCGGGTGGGCGATCACGAACGGCACCTGCGCCAGCTCGGGGTGGAGCTGCGACGGCACCTTGCCCGTGTAGCCGCGCTCGCCGAGCAGGTAGCCGTGGTCTGACAGGAGCAGGATCACGGTGTTCTCGTCGAGGCCAAGCTCGAAGAAGCGGTCCAGGAAGTGGCCCAGCCAGATGTCGGTCAGCGTCACCTCCGCCGCGTAGATGGCGTGCAGGTGGCGCAGCTCCTCCTCCGTCCAGTTGCGCGCAAAGCCGTAGCGGGTCACGCCGATGTTCGGCCCGCGGTACTCGGGGTCGCGATACATGTCCACGTACTTCGGCGTCGGGCTCCACGGCTCGTGCGGGTCGAAGCAGTCGACGGTGAGGCAGAACGGCTGCCGCAGCCGCGCCTCGTCGAGCGTGTTCGCGGCCTCCTTGAAGGTGCGCGCCGCGCAGGTCTCCTCCTCGTTCACGCCGCCACCTGAGTTCGCCAAGTACTTGCGCATGCCGGGGATGTAGCGCTCGTCGCGCACCTGCTCCGGCAGCCAGTCGTAGACCGTGCTGAGCGGGATCGATTCGGGCGGCCGCAGGAAGCCCGAATGCCCGACGACCGACTTCCAGTGGTCGAAGCTCTTCCGGAATGGCTCGTAGGCCCTGGGGAACCCGGTGTGCGGGTTGTCGGTCACCTGCGCCACCCAGTAGCCGTGGCGCTTGAACTCGCTCGTGAAGGTGTGCTCGGTGTCCTCGATCGGCAGCCAGCCGGGGCTCGTACCGAGCTCCTTGTTCACGACGAAGTTCCGGTACGGGAAGATCCGCTTGGTCGTGAAGATCGAGCGGCGGGCAGGGATCGTGACCATCGCCTCCGGGAAGGCCCGGTTGAAGCGCAGGCCGCGGGAGGCGATCCGGTCGACGTTCGGCGTTTGGACGTAGGAGGCGCCGTACGAGCCCACGTGGTCCGGGCGCAGGCTGTCGATGATCAGCAGCAGGACGTTCATCGGGCCGCCAGCCCCGCTCTCGTCCATCGAGCAGCCCGCGTTCTGCAACAGCGCGGCGCCCGCCGCCCCCGCGGCGCCAGCCTCGAGGAATCGACGGCGATTCAGGCGCATCGGGGCGCAGGCTAGCGACAGGGCCTACGAGAACGGGGGCGGCTCCTTGGCCCTCGGGATGCGGATGAGCGGCGGACCGTACGCCTGCACGCAGTCGTCGAGCCGGTACAGCCGGACGGTGGGGCCCGGCCGCTCGTACTCCGTCGGGTAGTAGTTGTAGGAGAGGTCGAAGTTGAACGGGACCGGCTCCGCGCCCTCGTCGTAGGGGCTGAAGATCCGCAGCAGCTCCGACTCGCGCTCGAGCCGCTCGTAGTACGCGCGCGCATCGGGGTCGCGCTCGGCCCGGTCGCGGACCACGTTGACCGTCATCACGAGGCAGTACCCGTACAGGCGGTAGTCCTCGATCGTCTCCGGGCTCAGCACGGTGTGGTACGCCGACGCGCGCACGCCGCCGTCGGGCCGCACGAACAGACCGGGCTTGTACTGCTCGCAGACGCGCCGCCCGCCCGCCGCCACGTACGACCAGCCCGGCTCGGTCCAGTCGTCGCGGCGAGGGCAGCGCGACAGCCAGGCCGGGCTCCTGCCCTCGGGGTTCGAGCGGAAGAATCGGCCAGGCACGGCCGGCTCGATCGAGACGCGCAGGCCGGGCGCGAACTCCTCGTCGAGGAAGGCGCGCGCCTGGCTCAGCGTGTCTTCACGCCCGAGCAGGACGGCCGTGCGGACGTCGGCGGCGAGCGGCTGGGCCAGCACCGCGGCCGTGAAGACCGCGGCGAGGGCGCTGGCGAAGGCGGGGCGGGGACCGACTGGCCGGCGCTGTGACGCGAGCCATCCCGCCGCCTGCGAAATCGCAACGGCGGCCAGCATGGCGAGCGCGGGGTAGGCGGGCAGCAGCCAGCGCCCGAAGTAGCGCGACTGCACCGCCAGGTAGGCGAACAGCGCGACGGGCACCGCCACGAGCATCAGTCCGCGGACGAGGTCGCGCCGCAGCACGAGCACCGCTCCCGCGAGCGCGGCGGCCATGCCCGCCCAGCCGAGGCCCCAGGTGAGCGACTCGAGGTAGTAGGCGACGCCGCCCGACTCCTGTCCCGGCTTGGGGTCGCTCGCCGCGACGTCGGCCTGGTCGCGCAGGTCGCGCCACCACTCCTCGAGCGAGCCGAGGACGTACGGGTTGAGGAGCACGAACACCACCGCCGCGGCCGCGGCGCCGAGCGCGAGCCCGGCGACGGCGCGCAGGCGGTCCGCTCGCACCCGGGCGATCGCCGCGATCCCCAGCGGAAGCAGCGCGAGTCCCGCCGTGTACTTGAACGACACGGCCAACCCGCCGGCCAGGCCGGCGAGCGCGTACCAGCGCAGGCGTCCGGACTCGTAGGCGCGGACGGAGAACCAAAGACCGAGCGCCACGCCCGTCAGCGCGCCGACGTCTGTCACCGCGACCCGCGAGTAGGCCACCGGTAGGAAGGCGAACGACAGCACCGCTGCGGCGACCAGACCCTCGCGAACGCCCCACAGGCGGCGCGCTGCGGCGTAGGTGGCGAGCACGCCCACCATGCACAGCGCGGCGGCGAGCGTGCGGGCCGCGATCCACATCTCGGTCGGGTCCTTCACGAACTGCTCGGTCACGTTGCCGTAGGGCAGGTCGAACACGAACCCGAGTGGGCCGTACATGCCCCGAAGCAGGGCGTAGACGAGGTACGTGTACGCGGAGGGGTTCTGGTAGTAGCCCGGGTCGAGGTCCTGCCAGAACATCTCGACGGCGCGGCTCGCGAAGTGGGACGCCTCGTCGACGGAGTAGACGAACGGCAGGCCGTAGTCGTTGTTCCAGACCCGCAGCGCGAAGCCGGCGACCAGGATGAGCGCCAGTATCAGCCTGTGCACGCGGGCGAAAGGTAACGGGCGGGTATCGTTGACTCACGAGTCAACCCATGCCGGAAACCACCCGTCACCTCCTAAGGGCAGTCGAGCTGGCACACCACGTGCGCGGCCGGACGAGCCCCAATCCGATGGTGGGAGCGGTGATCGTCAAGGACGGCCGCGTGATCGGCGAGGGCAGCACGCAGCCGCCGGGCCAGGCGCACGCCGAGCGCATGGCGCTGGCCGCCTGCCAGGAGGACCCGTCGGGCGCCACGATGTACCTCTCGCTCGAGCCGTGCGCGCACCACGGCCGCACGCCACCCTGCACCGAGGCGATCCTCGAGGCGGGCATCTCACGCGTCGTCATCGCCTCGGACGACCCGACCACGAAGGCAGCCGGGCGCGGCCCCGGCATCCTGCGCGACGAGGGCGTCGAGGTGGTCTGGATCGACGGCGAGGCCGCCGAGAAGGCGCGGCTCCTCAATCAGCCCTTCCGCAAGCACGCCCGCACCGGCCGGCCGCTCGTGGTCTTCAAGTCGGCCATGACGCTCGACGGCAAGGTGGCCACGGTCCGCGGCGACTCGCAGTGGATCTCAGGCGAGGCGAGCCGGGCGCGCGCGCATCGCTGGCGCGCCGAGTCGGACGCCGTGGCCGTCGGCATCGGCACAGCGCTGTTCGACGACCCGCGCCTGACAGCCCGCATCGAGGGCGTCGCCCGCCAGCCCCGCCGCGTCGTGTTCGACTCGGAGGCGCGGCTGCCACTCGACTCGCAGCTCGTGCGCGGCGTGACGGAGGTGCCGGTCACGGTGGTCTGCTCGCGCGCGGCGGCGCGAACGTCGGTGCAGGCGCTCGAGTCGGCGGGCGTCGACGTGATCGTCGCCACCGGTCAGAACGAGGCCGCGCGCGTGAAGCACGCCCTCGGCGAGCTCGGCGCGCGCGAGGTCCAGTCGCTGCTGCTGGAGGGCGGCCCGCACCTGGCCGGCGCTTTCCTCGAGGCCGACGAGATCGACGAGGCGCGCATCTTCGTCGGCCCGCTCCTGACCGGCGGACGTGAGGCCAAGACGGCGGTCGAGGGGATCGGCATCGAGCGCATCGCCGCGGCGCCTCGCGCCCTGCACGTGGACGTCGACCGGCTCGAGGACGACGTGCTGATCGTGGCGCGGCTGAAGGACTGGTAGCCGTGTTCACCGGGCTCGTGGCAGACAAGGGCACCATCCGCGCGATCCACGACGGGCGGCTCGAGGTGGAGACGGCCCTCGGCGCGCACCTCGCCGAGGGCGACTCGGTCTCCGTGAACGGCGTCTGCCTCACCGCCGTCCAGCCGCACACGGACGGCTTCGCGGCCGACGTGATGCCGGAGACGCTGCGCCGCTCCTCGCTCGGCCCGCTCGGCCCCGGCGCCGAGGTGAACCTGGAGCTGCCGCTGCGCGCCGGGGACCGCATGGGCGGTCACGTGGTGCAGGGCCATGTGGACGGAACCGGCGAGGTGGAGTCGGTGCGCGACGAGGGCAACTCCCGCGTCGTCCGGATTGGGGCCGCTCCCGACCTGCTGCGCTACGTGGTCGAGAAGGGCTCGATCGCGGTGGACGGGGTGTCGCTCACGGTGAGCGCGGTCGACGACGACTGGTTCGAGGTCTCGCTTATCCCCGAGACGCTCGAGCGGACGACGCTGGGGGGCGCCGCGGCCGGAACGACGGTGAACTTGGAGGTGGATGTGCTCGCGAAGTACGTGGAGAAGCTCGTGTCGAGGGGAACGGCGGCGTGACCAATCCGCCCTTCAGCTCAATCGAGGAGGCGCTCGAGGACGTGCGGGCGGGCCGCATGATCGTGGTCTGCGACGCCGAGGACCGCGAGAACGAGGGCGACCTCACGCTCGCCGCGCAGTTCGCCACGCCGGAAGCGATCAACTTCATGGCCATGCACGGCCGCGGGCTGATCTGCCTGGCGCTCACGCCGGACCGCTGCGACGAGCTGGGCCTCGACCTTATGGCGGCCAAGAACGAGTCGCCCTTCGAGACCGCCTTCACCGTCTCGGTGGAGGCACGCGAGGGGATCACCACTGGGATCTCGGCGCACGATCGCGCCCATACCATCCAGGTCGCGATCGATCCGAACACCCGGCCGCAGGACCTGGTGCAGCCGGGCCACATCTTCCCGCTCAAGGCCAAGCGCGGCGGCGTGCTCGAGCGGACCGGACAGACCGAGGCGGCCGTGGACCTCGCGCGGCTCGCGGGGCTCAACCCGAGCGGCGTGATCTGCGAGGTCATGAACGACGACGGCACGATGGCGCGCGTGCCCGACCTGGAGCGCTACTGCGCCAAGCACGGGCTCAAGATGATCACGGTCGCCGACCTGATCGCCTACCGCCGCCGCCACGACAAGCTCGTGGAGCGCGTCGTGGAGGCCAGGCTCCCCACCAAGTTCGGCGACTTCACCGTGGTCGGCTTCCGCTCGCTCGTGGACGAAAAGCACCACGTGGCGATGGTCAAGGGCGAGGTCGATGGGGACTCCGACGTGCTCGTGCGCGTGCACTCCGAGTGTCTCACCGGGGACGTGTTCCACTCGCTGCGCTGCGACTGCGGCCAGCAGCTCGAGGATGCGCTCGCGCGCATCGACCAGGAGGGGCAGGGCGTACTGCTCTACCTCGCCCAGGAGGGGCGCGGCATCGGACTGCTCAACAAGCTGCGCGCCTACCGGTTGCAGGAGCAGGGGCGCGACACCGTCGACGCCAACCTGGAGCTCGGTCTGCCCGCCGACCTGCGCGACTACGGCATCGGCGCCCAGATCCTCGTGGACCTGGGGCTCAGCTCGATCCGGCTGCTCACCAACAACCCTAAGAAGATCGTCGGCCTGGAGGGCTACGGGTTGTCGGTGACCGACCAGATCCCGATCGAGCACGCGCCCGGCGACCACAACCGCGAGTACCTGAAGGCCAAGAAGCAGCGCCTCGGGCACTTGCTCCACCACCAGGGGCTGGCGCTTGACGAGGAGATGATCCACGAGGAGCGCGTGTCCGACCGCGCCCGCGCCGCGGCCGAGGCGGACCTCTACGGGCAGGGGCCGGCGCCGAGGCGGACGGGTGAATGATGTGTACGCGGCCTGCGTAGGCCGCTTCTACGAGGATCTGGCCAGACGGCTCGTAGCAGGCGCGACCGGCGTCTTCGCTGCCGCCGGCGCCTCGGTGGAGATCCATGAGGTGCCGGGTGCATTCGAGCTTCCGCTGGCAGCCAAGTACTGCGCCGAATCGGGTCGCTACGCGGGTGTGGTATGCCTCGGCGCGGTGATTCGCGGCGAGACCGACCACTACGACCACGTCTGCCGGGAAGCCGCGGACGGGATCGCGCGGGTGGGGCTCGACACAGGAGTTCCGTGCGCCTTCGGGGTGCTGACCGTGGACGCGATGGAGCAGGCGCTCGCCCGCACCGGCGGCGGGAAGAGGCACCAAGGTGAAGACGCAGCCCGCGCGGTGCTACGCATGGCGGAGCTGCGCCGCGCGCTAGCCTCCGGCGCCGCTTGATCAACCTCTACAGCGACACCCAGACCCGTCCGAGCGACGGCATGCGCCAGGCGATCGCCTCGGCCGACGTGGGCGACGAGCAGCGCTTCGCAGACCCGACCACGCGGCTGCTGCAGGAGCGCGTGGCCGAGCTGCTCGGGCACGAGGCGGGGCTCTTCCTGCCCAGCGGCACGATGTGCAACCAGATCTCGCTGAGGCTCCACTCGCGACCCGGCGGCGACGAGCTGATCCTCGACCGCACGGCACACCCGATCATCGCCGAGGGCGGCGGGCCGGCTTGGAACGCCGGCCTGATGATCAACGCGCTCGACGGCGACCGCGGGATCTTCACCGCGGACCAGGTGCGCGCCGCGCTGCGGCCCGACAGCCGCTACTTCCCGCGTTCGCGCGTGGTGTCGGTCGAGCAGACGACGAACATGGGCGGCGGCCGCGTCTGGCCGCTCGACGCGATTCGCTCGGTGCTCGAAGTCGCGCGCGAGCACGGACTGCGCGCCCACCTCGACGGCGCGCGGCTGATGAACGCGGTGGTGGCGGCGGGCGTGCCGGCGGCGGACTACGCGGGCGGCTTCGACACGGCGTGGATCGACTTCACGAAGGGGCTCGGCGCGCCGGTGGGCGCGGTCCTGTGCGGCTCGCGCGAGCTGATCGACGAGGCCTGGCGCTGGAAGCAGCAGATGGGAGGCTCGTTCAGGCAGTCGGGCATCGTGGCGGCCGGATGCCTGTACGCGCTCGACCACAACGTCGAGCGGCTCGCCGAGGACCACGAGAACGCGCGCGTGCTGGCGGACGGCCTGAAGGAGCTCGGCTGCGAGGTGATCGGGCCCGACACCAACATCGTGATCTTCGCCGCACCGGCCGGCTTCGTGGCGGCGATGGCGGAGCGTGGGGTGGAGCTGTCGGGCACGCCCGACGGGCGCGTGCGGGCGGTCACGCACCTCGACGTGGACCGCGCGGCGGTGGAGCGGGCCTTGGAGGAGGCCCGCACCGTGTTGCTACCCTGACCGGCCGTGCCGAAGGTCTGTTACGTGTGCAAGAAGGGCCCCTCGTTCGGGCACAGCCGCAGCCACTCGATGGTGGCGACGAAGCGGCGCTTCAACCCGAACCTGCAGAAGGTCCGCATCGACGTCGGGGGAGCCCCCCGGCGCGAGTACGTCTGCACTCGCTGCCTCAAGGCCGGCAAGGTCCTGAAACACGCGTAGAGCGATCTTCGGCGGGTAACCCAGCCGCCGTCTGGTGTAAAACACGCCGGTGCCCGACGAGAGCCTCCTGCGTTTCCGGCGGGTCGTCGCCGCCGCCCTCGCGGAGCTCGAGAACCGCCGCCAGGAGGTCAACGACCTGAACGTCTTCCCTGTCGCCGACGGCGACACGGGCGACAACATGGCGCTCACCCTCAGGGCGGTGCTCGACGAGCTCAACCGCATGAACGGCCAGCCCATCGACGTGACCGGCCGCGACGAGATCGTCAGCGCGGTCGCGCGCGCCGCGTTGCTGGGCGCGCGCGGCAACTCCGGTGTGATCCTCTCCCAGATCGTCCGCGGGGCCGCGGAGGAGCTCGCCTCGCGGCCGGGCGAGCTCGTCGATCCGATCCTCGTCTCCGCCGCTCTCGCCCGCGCCGCCGACGCGGCCTACGCGTCGGTCCGCGACCCGGCCGAGGGCACGATGCTCTCGGCGGTCCGGGCGATGGCCAGCCGCGTGGCGCACGACCTCGCCCACATGGACACGCAGCGCCTCGGGCCCGACGCCACCGCCGAGGAGCAGGACGAGCTGCTCGCCGAGGTGCTCGAGCACGCCCTCGAGGCCGGCAAGGAGGCCGTCGAGCGCGGCCCGGAGCAGCTCGCGATCCTGCGCGAGTCCGGCGTGGTCGACGCCGGCGCGTACGGGCTCACCGTGATCCTCGCCGGCTGCCTCGCAGGGCTGCGCGAGGACGTCCCGCCCCAGCTCGACCACCACTACGCGCCGGCGGCGCTGCACCGCCCCGAGCACGAGTCCTCGAGCTTCCGCTACTGCACCAACTTCGCCGTCACCGGCGAGAGCCTCGACGCCGGGCCGTTCACGCCGCTGCTCGAGGACCTCGGCGACTCCGTGCTGGTCGTCGGCGACGACCGCACGCTCCGCGTGCACGTGCACACCGACCACCCCGAGCGCGCGGTGGCGCTGTTCGAGGAGGTGGGCGAGGTGTCGCGCTTCGACGTGGCCGACATGCACGAGCAGGTGGCCGACCGCACCGCGCGCCTCTCCGAGACGCCCACGTGCGTCGTGGTGGCCGTCGCGAGCGGCGAGGGGGTGAAACGGCTGTACGAGGAGCTTGGAGTGTTCGTGGTGGACGGCGGAGCGACCATGAACCCCTCGACGTACGAGCTCCTCGCGGGCATACACGCGGCGGCCGGCGCCGAGGTGCTGGTCCTGCCCAACAGCCCGAACGTAATCATGGCCGCGGAGCGCGCCGCCGAGCTCTCGGAAAAGCCTGCCCGTGTGGTCCCGACGACAGCGCCCCAGGAGGGCCTCGTGGCCCTGCTGGCCTTCGACCCCTCGACGGGCTGCGCGGAGAACGCGAAGATGGTCGGCGAGGCGGCGGACGCGTTGAGGGTCGGCGGGGTCGCACGCGCCGCGCGCGACGACGCCCGCGGCCGCTTCAGCGCCGGCGAGGCGGTGGGCTACGCTGGCGGCGAGCTCGTCGCTTGGGGCGACCCGGCCGAGACCCTCGCGACGACGCTGGTCCAGATCGCCGACGGCGCGGAGCTCCTCACCTGCATCGCCGGCCACGCGCCCCCGCTCGACCGCGCCGGCGTCGAGGCCCGCGCCCCCGACGGGGTCGAGGTGGAGTACCACGAGGGCGGCCAGCCCGCCTGGTGGTGGCTGCTCTGCGCGGAATAAGCGATCCGCGCGCGCCCGGCCGAGCCGGCCGCTTGCAGCCAAGCAAGTTCGCCTCGACGGAGCCGCTGCCAGAAGACGCGCCGATCCGCTCCAATCCGAAGCCGAGCGTGCTGGCGGAGCCGGTGAACGGCCCGAAGGCTCTCGAGAAGCTGCGTATACACACCTGGGGCGACCTGATCGAGCACCTGCCGCACGCCCACCGCGACCGCCGCGAGGTGCGGCCGGTCGCAGACCTCCAGCCGGGCGAGGAGGCCACCGTTGCCGTGGCCGTGCGCGGGGTGACGGTGCGGCCCATGCGCGACCGCCGCCGCAAGCGCGTCGAGGCGCGCGTGTTCGACGACAGCGGCCCGATGGTGGCGGTGTGGTTCAACCAGCCCTGGATCGCCCGCCAGCTGGGTGAGGGAGCAGGCGTCGTCCTGCACGGCAAGTTGCGGCGGCGGGGCGAGTTCTGGGTCACTGAGCACGAGCCCTTTGGGGACGGCTTCGCTGTGCGCTCAATCGGCCTCGTGCCCGTGCACCCCGCCACCGAGGGCATCAGCGCGGCCCGCCTGCGAGAGCTCATGTGGGAGGCACGGCCGCGCATGGTGGAGACGGTCGAGCCGCTCCCCGCGGCGCTGCGCGTGGAGGAGAAGCTGCCCGACCGGCCGGCCGCCCTCACCGCCGTCCACTTCCCCGAGACCGAGGAGGAGGAGCAGGGTGCCCGGCGCCGGCTCGCCTTCGAGGAGCTGTTCCTGCTCCAGCTCGCCGTGGCCGGGCGCCGCCGCGCACGGCGCGAGGGGCGGCGCGCCCGACCGTTCGCGGCGCGCGGCGTAGTGGTCGACCGCTGGCGCTGGTCGCTGCCGTTCGAGCTGACGGACGACCAGGTCGCGGCGATGGGCGAGATCGACGCCGATCTCGCCGGAGAGCGCCCGATGCAGCGCCTGCTCATGGGGGAGGTCGGATCGGGCAAGACCGTCGTCGCGCTCGCGGCCATGCTGCGGGCGGTCGAGAACGGCGCCCAGGCCGCGCTGATGGCACCCACGGAGACGCTCGCCGAGCAGCATCACCGCACGCTCGACTCGCTTCTCGGCGGCGCCATCCCGCTCGAGCTCCTGACCGGGTCTACGAGCGCGGCGCGCCGGCGCGACCTGCTGTCGCGGCTTGCGACGGGCCAGCTCCAGCTCGTGGTCGGCACGCACGCGCTGATCGAGGAGCCGGTCGAGTTCCAGGACCTGGCCGTCGTGGTGGTGGACGAGCAGCACCGCTTCGGCGTGCGCCAGCGCGCCGCCCTCGACGCAAAGGCCCCGGAAGGTCTGACTCCGCACGCGCTCCACATGACCGCCACCCCGATCCCGCGCACGCTGTCGCTCACCGCCTACGGCGACCTCGACGCCACCGTGCTGCGCCATCTCCCACAGGGGCGGCACCCGGTTGAGACCCATGTTGTGGACGGCGCCCGCGCGCGTGCGCGCGCCTACGAGCGCATCCGCGAGGAGATCGCCGCGGGGCGGCAGTGCTTCGTGGTGTGCCCGCTCGTAGAGGAGTCGGAGGCGCTCCAGGCGAAGGCCGCCACCGCGGAGTACGAGCGGCTGCGCTCCACCGAGTTCCGGGACCTGAGGGTGGAGCTGATCCACGGGCAGCTTCCGTCGAAGGCCAAGGCGGCCGCGATGGAGGCCTTCGCGCGCGGCGAGGCCGACGTGCTCGTTGCGACCAGCGTGATCGAGGTGGGCATCGACGTGCCGAACGCGACCGTGATGCTGATCGAGGCAGCCGAGCGCTACGGGCTGTCGCAGCTCCACCAGTTGCGCGGGCGCGTCGGCCGCGGCGAGCACGCCTCGCTCTGCATCCTCTTCGGCGACCCGCGCCTGCCGCGGCTCGAGGCGATCGCGAACGAACGCGACGGCTTCCGGCTGGCGGAGGTCGACCTCGAGCTGCGCGGCGCCGGCGACGTGCTCGGCACGCGCCAGCACGGCCTGCCCGAGTTCCGCGTGGCGCAGCTGCCGGAGGACACCGAGCTGCTCGTCCGCGCCCGCGACCGCGCCGACGCGATCCTGCTCGACGACCCCCGCCTCGAGCAGGCCGAGCACTCGCTGCTGCGCGAGGCGGTGGTCTCGCGCTTCGGCTCGGAGCACGACCCGATACCGGCGTGAGGGTCGTCGCCGGCGAGTTCCGCGGCCGCCGTCTCGCGGCGCCTCGCGGCGTGCGCACCCGCCCGACCGCCGACCGCGTCCGCGAGGCTCTCTTCTCGATGCTCGGGGACGTGTCGGGCGCGCGCGTACTGGACCTCTACGCAGGCTCGGGCGCGCTCGGGATCGAGGCGCTGTCGCGCGGGGCGGAGTCCGCCGTGTTCGTGGAGCGCGACCGGCGCGCGGTCGCGGCGATCGAGCGCAACCTCGAGTCTCTGGGGCTCGAGCAAGCGGTTCTGAGGCAGGACGCCGTGAGTTTCCTGGCGCGCGCAGAGGGCACCTTCGACCTCGTGTTCTGCGACCCGCCATATGATGCTGCCTCGCGTCTGGCGGGGCCGCTCACAGAGCGCCTCCCCGAGGTGACCTCGCAAGACGCCCG
>JBKGUS010000622.1:0-8093 GCA_046462295.1 Thermoleophilaceae bacterium
GTTCGGTGTCGGTGATCGACCGCGCCGACGTCGACACCGACCAGATCATCCCCAAGCAGTTCCTGAAGCGCGTCGAACGCACCGGGTTCGGGGAGTTCCTCTTCTACGACTGGGCCAAGGAACCCGGCTGGGACCTGCCGAGCAACCCGATCCTCGCGACGGGGCGCAACTTCGGCAGCGGATCGTCCCGCGAGCATGCGCCGTGGGCGCTGCAGGACTACGGCTTCCGGGCGATCGTGGCGCCCAGCTTCGCCGACATCTTCTTCAGCAACTGCACCAAGATCGGCCTTCTTCCCGTCGTGCTGCCGGAGGCGGATGTGAAGGAGCTGATGGCGGCCGGCCACGCGCGAATCGACCTCGAGGAGCAGGAGGTGTCGTTCGCCGGGCGGCAGCTGCCGTTCGACATGGACCCCGAGACGGCGCGCCGCCTGCTCGAAGGGCTCGACGACATCGGCGTCACGCTCCAGCTGGCCGAGGCCATCGAGCGTTACGAAGCCTCGCGCGAGCGCAGCGGGCCGGTCACGACCTCCCTGGCATGAGCCGGGACTGGGACGCCGCCACCTATCACCGGGTGTCGGGTCCCCAGGTCGAGATGGCCGCCGCCCTGCTCGACCGGCTCGACCTGCGCGGCGACGAGACGGTGCTCGACGCCGGCTGCGGGTCCGGCCGGGTGACGCTGATGCTGCTGGAGCGGTTGCCGCACGGATACGTGGTGGCGGTCGACCAGGCGGCCTCGATGGTGGAGCACGCGCGCGAGGCGCTGCCGGCAGACAGGGCCACGGTGCTCCAGGCCTCGCTGACGGAGCTCGTGCTGGACGCGCCGGTGGACGCCGTGTTCTCCAACGCCGTGTTCCACTGGATCGCCGACCACGACGCGCTCTTCGCGAGGCTCTTCGCCGCCCTGCGACCGGGCGGCCGAATGGTCGCGCAGTGCGGGGGAGAGGGGAACGTGGCGCGCTTCCACGCGGCGGCCCGCGAGGCGGCGGCCGATGAGCCGTTCGCCCGCTGGCTCGAGGGCTGGCAGGGGCCGTGGAACTTCGCCGCGCCGGCGGCCACGGCGGAGCGCCTCGCTCGGGCGGGCTTCGAGGCGGTCGAGACGTGGCTCGAGCCGTACCCCGTCGTGCCGGACGATCCAGGCGACTACCTGCGCACGGTCTGCCTCGGCTACCACCTGGAGCGCCTCCCCGAGGAGCTCCGCGACGACTACACGGAGGCAGTGCTGCGGCGGGCGGACCCGGAGCTCGACTACGTGCGGCTCAACATCGTGGCCAGACGGGCCTGAACCGGTAAAGGCTCCCCGGCTGACGCCGAGCCGGCGCGCGCCGATCGACCCCGCTCCATGGAGGAGTAGCCGGCGAAGCCGACCGATCCGGCCTCAGCAGGGAGGGGCCGTACGGGGCCGTGTCACCGCTGGGGCGCGGCGGGCGAGCGGCCGCCGCCGGCGTGTGCGGGCGAGCGCCCGGCGCGCCCGGGTGAGGCGGCTGGGCGAGTCGGGCACGACCGGGTCGTCGAGGCGCGCGCCGAGCAGTCCGCGCCTGGAGGCGTCATGGGCAATGGCGATGTTGATCAGGTCCATGGCCAGAGGATGGGCCCGGACTTCCATAATTTCAAATCATGGTTCTGCGGTATCGATAAGCTAGATGGATGCTTGATCCACGCCGGCTGCTTACCTTCAGGGAGGTCGCCCGCCAGCGTTCGTTCTCTCGCGCCGCCACGGTGCTCACGCTCAGCCAGCCCGCGGTCTCCCAGCAGGTGGGCGCGCTGGAGCGGGAGCTGGGCACGGCACTGCTCGTGCGCGGGCGCGCCGGCACCGTGCCGACCCCGGCGGGCGAGCTCCTGCTTGCGCACGCCGACGCCCTGGCGGCGCGGCTCGAGCTCGCCGACACGCAGATGGATGCGCTCGTCGGCGCCGAGCGCCACGCGCTGCGGCTGGGCGCCTTCCCCAGCGCGCTGGCCACGATCGTGCCCGCCGCCGTCGCGGCGCTGCGCGCGCAGGAGCCCGAGCTTGAGGTGGCGGCCGAGGAGGGCACGCTCGCCGAGCTGGTGCAGGCGGTGCAGGCAGGGCGGCTGCACGCCGCCGTCTGCTTCCAGGACGCGGCCGCGCCGCGGCGCGACCATGACGGACTGCGGCGCATCGACCTCGCCGAGGAGCCGATGGTCGCCCTACTGCCCGCGGATCACCGCCTCGCCGGCGAGGAGGAGATCGCGCTGCGCGAGCTCGCGGACGAGGCCTGGATGGCGCCATCGCCCGACGGCATCGTCGCGAGCGCCTGCCGCGCCGCCGGGTTCGAACCCCGCCTGGTGATCCTCACCCGCGATCCGCTCGCAGCGCGCGCGATCGCCGCAGCCGGGCTGGCGGTCTCGCTGACGCCGCAGCTGCTCGAGCGCGTCAGGCTGCCGGGAATTGCCCTTCCTGCGCTGCGCGACCCGGCGCCCCACCGCGCGCTCTATGCCGTGCTCCCGGCAGAGGGCGCGCACCCTCTCGCCGGCGCGCTCGTGCGCGAACTCGCCGCCGCGGCGGGGAGCTGACGAAGCCCGTCGGCCACACGCGGGGGTGCCGAGAGACCGATCGGCTCGCCGACGGACCGGCGGGCCGCCGCGACGCGGGGCCGCGGCGGCCCGGCCGTGTCCTTCCCTACGGCCGCTCCACGACTCGGATGGTGTTCCCGTCCGGGTCGGTGAAGGCGAACATCGGCGGCACGCCCTCGCCCATGCGGATGAGGTCCTCGCCGGCGTCGACGCCGGCCTCCGTCAGGGCCGTGTGGTCCGCTTCGGCGTCGGTCGTCGTGAGGCTCACGCGCGTGTCATCGCCCTCGGGCATGCGGATCAGCGCGATGGTCGTGGCTGCACCCGGCGGCGCCACCTCCAGCCAGCGCTCGCCGGGCGCGAACTCACCGTCGATCCGCACCTCGAATCCGAGCGTGCCCACGTAGAAGTCGAGGGCGCGGTCCTGGTCGGTCACCGGGACGATCACGGTCCCCACCTCGGTGATGTTCATGCTCGTGTCGCTCATCGCTCCAGCTCCTCCTTCAGTGCGGTGATCCGCTCGCGCCAGTACGCCTTCATCCGCTCGGCCTCCTGGCCGTCGGGCAGCCGCAAGTGCTGCAGCGCCATCGTGCTCTTTTCCTCGCCCTTCGAGTCGAAGGCGACGTGCACGCGCGTCGCGCCGTCGCCCCAGTCGAAGCGAACCGACTTCGGCCGCGTGGCCGTGCGCTCGCTGAGCTCGCCATCCGGCAGCCAGCTGAGGCGCTGCGACTCGTCGACGACCGCGTCGAACAGCCGCTCCACCGGCACTGCCACGGTCCTCGTGGCCGAGACGGCGAAGCCCTGCTCGGTCTCGCCGACGGCGCGGAGCCCGCGGGCGCGCTCGTAGCTCGACGTGATCGCCTGCGCGTCCCACACGAGCGGCCCGATTCCGAGCTGCTCGGCGACCCAGCGGGCGATCTCCCGGTGCGTTCGCTCCGCCGCGCCCCACTCGTCGAGGAGGTCGAACCACTCCTCCCAGCCGCGGCCGGTGCGCTCCCGGATCCGCTCATCGGACGTCGCGAGCCACTCCTGCTCGGTCGCCTGGGGCTTCTCCTCGCCGGCGAGCAGCACGGCCCGGGCCGCCGTGTAGCTCTCGCCCGTCTTCTCCATTCTCGAGCGCACGAGGCGCTTGAAGGATCTCTGCCTGGTCATCGGGTGCTCCTTTTCGACTGGCGAAGACGGCGCGACTCACGCTCGCGGCGCCCCGCCGGAAAAGGGCAAATCGACCGGCGTCCCGAGAGCTCGAGCCCCCTTTGCCCCCGCTGGGCCGGCGGCGTGAGCGCCGGAACCGGGGGTTGGGCGCGGGACCGCGCCAACCGAGAATTCTATTTGAAGGGTTGGACCGCGGCGCACGCCGAAACTCATCGCGGGAAGCTGTCGAACGTGACCGACGTGGCTGGAGCAGAGACGTTTCGTGTCGCGGCGGAGGCCTACGACCGCCACATCGGCCGCTACGGGCCGGCGCTTGCGGCAGGCCTGGTCGCCGCGGCCCATATCCGGCCAGGCCAGACGGCGCTCGACGTCGGCTGCGGCCCCGGGGCCCTGACGAAGACCCTCGCGAGGCTGCTTGGCGCGGACGGCGTCGCGGCGGTCGATCCCTCCGAGCCCTTCGCGCGTGCCTGCGCTGGCCGGGTGCCGGGAGTCCAGGTGGAGCTCGCCGTAGCGGAGGCGCTGCCGTTCGGCGACGACTCCTTCGACGCCGCCCTGTCCCAGCTCGTCGTGAATTTCATGAGCGACGCGCCGTCCGGCGTGAGGCAGATGCGGCGCGTGACCCGGTCCGGCGGAACCGTGGCCGCCGCGGTCTGGGACTACGCGGACGGCATGACGCTGCTGCGCCAATTCTGGGATGCCGCCGTCGCGCTCGACCGTGACGCCGCGAGTCTCGACGAGGGTGCGTCGATGCCGTACTGCCGGCCCGACGAGCTCGAGCGGCTGTGGCGAGCGGCGGGGCTGCAACGCGTGGAGACGTCGGAGCTCTCGGTGGACGCCGCCTACAGCGACTTCGACGACCTGTGGCAGCCGCTCGAGAGCGGCGTCGGTCCCTCGGGCGCCTACGCCGAGGGCCTGCCGCCCGACCGCCGCGCTGCGCTGCGCGACGAGCTGCGCGGGCGGCTCGGCGCAGGCGAAGGTCCGTTCCGGCTCACGGCGCGCGCCTGGTGCGTCGTGGGCCGCGTCCCGTAGGTCACTGCACCACGAGCGTCCCGTTCCGGGTGCGTCAGTAAGCGAGTCGTGGGGCCGCGGCCCGGGCGTGCGGCGGCTCCACCAGGAGCTCCTCGGTGGGCGTCTCCGCGAAGCCGTCGCCGGTCCCCGTCACGGCCTCCGCCGCGCGCGCAAGATCGATCGCGGTCGACCGCACCTGCGCCACGATCTCAGCGAGCCCGATCTCGGGGGTCGCGTTGAAGGCCTGGGTGGCCCGCCTGGCGGCACGGGAGGTATGGACGCGGACGTCCACGTCGCCCCTCGGCTCGTCGAGCTCGGCGGCGAGCGCCCACACGGCCAGGCCGAGATCGTCGATCGCCCCCAGCAGCTCCGGTGGCGCCGGTCGTGCGCCCCGCACGAACCTCGCCGCGTGACGTGCCAGGACGCGGGCGTTGCGCACGGCGAAGTCGATGTGCCGCGCGGCGCGCGCGTAGCGCTCGAGCTCGCCGCGCGAGGAGCGTCGCCCGGGTGAGAACCGGGCCGTCTCGCCGGCAATCACCAGCGTCTCGTCGAGTGCACGAAGGTCGTGGTCGATCTCGCGAGCGGCCTGGAGTGCCCTCTCCGACCGGTCGCGGTCGCCGTCCGCGAGCGCCGCCGCCACGTCCTCGAGCGCTCGCCCCAGGCCGCCGAAGATGGCCTGGGCGGAGCGCCCGACGAGCAGCACGGGGTTCGGCGGGAAGGCGAGCGCGCTGACCGCAAGCGCAACGCCGCCGCCCACCACCGCCTCGATCAGCCGGCTGGGCGCCAGCCCGGCGCTGGTCGGCTCGAGCAGGACGAGCAGGCTGGCCGACACGGCCGCCTCCGTGACAAGCAGCGGTCCACCGCCGAGAGCCACCGCGGCGCCCATCGCGAGCAGCACAAGCAGTCCGAGCTGCATCGGTCCGCTGCCGATGGCGCCGACCAGGAGGTCGGCGAGCCCGATGCCGAGCACGACGCCTCCGACGAGCTCGACCGCCCGCTCGGGACGCTGACCGTAGGTCGCGCCGAGTGAGACGACCGCGGCGATCGCGGCGAACACCGGCTGCTCCTCCGAGACGAGCAGGGTCGCGAGGTACCACGCGACAACAGCCGCGGCGGCGGTCTGAAGGATCGGCCAGGAGCGCACGCGAAGCCGGAGCAGCGCGCCGCGCCTGAGGGCTTGTCCGGGATTGCCGGTGGTCACCCGCCTGACAGTAGCCATCGCATTCCCGGGAACCGGAGCCGCGCCCGGTGCCGGTAGCGTGACGGACCCATGGCGCCCGGTCACAGCATCGTCCTCCTCCCCGGTGACGGCATAGGGCCCGAGATCATGGCCGCGGCCACCCAGGTCCTCGCCGAGCTGGGGGAGTTCGAGCTCGACGAGCGGCTCGTCGGCGGCGCCTCCATCGACGTGTACGGCACCGCGCTCACCGACGAGGTGCTTGACGCCTGCCGCAACGCCGATGCGGTTCTCCTCGCCGCCGTCGGCGGCCCCAAGTGGGACACCACGGATCCGGCCAAGCCGCGCCCCGAGCAGGGTCTCCTCGGCCTCCGCCAAGGGCTCGGCCTGTTCGCCAACCTCCGCCCGGTCCGGCCCAGCCCGGCACTCCTCGACGCCAGCCCGCTCAAACGCGACCGCATCGAGGGCACCGACCTGCTCGTCGTCCGCGAGCTCACCGGCGGCATCTACTTCGGCGACCGCGGCCTCGAGGGCGACACCGCCCACGACACCTGCGTCTACTCGGAGCCGGAGATCGAGCGGATAGCGAGGGTCGCGTTTGGCCTGGCGCGCCGGAAGGTCACCAGCGTGGACAAGGCGAACGTCCTCGAGACCTCGCGGCTGTGGCGAAAGGTGGTGACACGCGTGGGCGAGGAGAACGGCGGCACGCCGCTGGAGCACGTCCTCGTCGACAACGCCGCGATGCAGCTCGTGTCGCGCCCGGCGGAATTCGATGTGATCCTGACCGAGAACATGTTCGGCGACATCCTCAGCGACGAGGCGGCCATGCTCACGGGGTCGCTCGGCATGCTCCCGAGCGCCTCGCTCGGTGATGGCTCGGGGCCCGGCCTGTTCGAGCCCGTGCACGGCTCGGCGCCCGACATCGCCGGCAAGGGGACGGCCAACCCCTTGGCGATGTTCGGCTCGGTTGCAATGATGCTTCGCCACGGACTCGCCATGGAGACGGAGGCGGCTGCCTTAGAATCGGCGCTGGATCGAGCGCTCGAGGATGGCCTCCGCACCCCGGACCTCCAGGGCAACGCAACGACAGAGGCCGCCACCAGGGCGGTCCTCGCAAACCTCTAGGAGCAGTACGTGAACACCGCCGACCAGATCTGGCTGAACGGAGAGTTCGTCGCCTGGGAGGACGCGAAGGTACACGTACTCACGCACGCCATGCACTACGGCACCGGCGTGTTCGAGGGCATCCGCGCGTACGAGACCGAGCGCGGCACGGCGATCTTCCGCCACAGGGAGCACCTCGAGCGGCTCGAGGCGTCGGCGAAGCTCTACTACATGGATCTGCCCTACACGCGCGAGCAGATCCGCGAGGCCACGCACGAGCTGATCGCCCGCAACGGGTTCGCCAGCTGCTACGTGCGGCCGCTCGTGTGGCGCGGCTACGGCCCGATGGGGCTCAACCCGCTCGACAACCCGGTGGAGGCCATGGTGGCCGTGTGGGAGTGGGGCGCCTACCTGGGCGAGGAGGGCAAGCGGAACGGCGTGCGCGGCCGGGTGTCGTCCTACCGGCGTATCTCATCCGACTCGCTGATCCCGCACGCGAAGGCCTGCGGCCAGTACCTCAACTCGGTGCTCGCGAAGATCGAGTCGCTCAAGGCGGGCTACGAGGAGGCGATCCTGCTCGACGACAAGGGCTACGTCTGCGAGGGCAGCGGCGAGAACATCTTCGTCGTCAAGGACGGCGTGATCTCGACGCCGCCGCAGGCCGCCGCGATCCTCGACGGCATCAACCGCAAGTCCTGCATCCAGATCGCCCGCGACCGCGGCCACGAGGTCGTCGAGCGCAACCTGGTGCGGGCCGAGCTGGCGCTGGCCGACGAGGTCTTCCTCACGGGGACGGCGGCCGAGCTGACCCCGCTCCGGGAGATCGACGACCACCCGATCGGGGACGGCGTGCCGGGGCCGGTCACCCGCGACATCCAGGCGGCGTTCGACGACGCCCTGCACGGTCACAGCCCGCAGTACGCGGACTGGCTCGACCTGGTGCCGGTCCCCTCAGGGACCTGAGGTGATCACGCTCTACGACACCACCCTGCGCGACGGCATGCAGGGGGAGGGGATGTCGCTCTCGGTCGACGAAAAGGTCCGCGTCGCGCACGCGCTCGACTCGCTCGGCGTACAGCTGATCGAGGCCGGCTTCCCGGCGTCGAACCCCAAGGAGGAGGCGCTC
>JBKGUS010000623.1:0-3946 GCA_046462295.1 Thermoleophilaceae bacterium
TCGCCGACAGGCTCGTTCGCCTGCGTCTCCTGAACGCCTCCACCGCCCGGACCTACAACTTCGGCTTCGCCGACGGGCGCGAGTTCGACCTGATCGGAACCGACGGCGGCCTGCCCGAGGCGCCGGAGCGGATCTCACGCGTCCAGCTCTCAGTCGGGGAGCGGGCCGAGATCGTGGTCGAGCTCGAGGCCGGCGAGGAGGCCGTGCTGCGCAGCTTCGAGCCCGATATGGGGACGAACGCCTTCGAGGGTCGCTTCGCCGGCGCCGACGACAGCTTCGATCTGCTCGAGCTCCGAGCGGACGAGAACCTCGATGACTCCCCCCACCTGCCCGCGAAGCTGGCCGCCCAGGAGGGCCCGCGGGAGAGCGAGGCGAGCGGGGTGCGCCGTTTCGAGCTCGGCAACCGCGACATCAACGGCGTGCCGATGGACATGGCGCGCATCGACCAGGTCGTCGAGGTCGGCGCCACGGAGGTCTGGGAAGTGGAGAACACCTCCGGCACGCCGCACAACTTCCACGTCCACGACGTGCGCTTTCGGGTAATCGACTACGCCGGAGAGCCGCCCCCGGCCCACCTCTCCGGGCTCAAGGACACCGTCTACGTGCCCCCCGGCGAGACGGTGCGCTTCGCGACCGCCTTCGAGGACTACGCCGACCCGTCGGTCCCCCACATGTTCCACTGCCACATACTCGAGCACGAGGACCGCGGGATGATGGGCCAGTTCGTCGTCGTCGAACCCGGCGAGCGACCCGCCCACGGCGAGCCCGGGCACAACCACGCCGAAGATCACGGAGGAGACCGATGAGAGCCAGGCACGTAAAGGCCAATGAAGTCTCGCTCCACTGCGAAGCGGTCGGCGATCCCTCGGATCCGGCGGTTCTCCTGATCATGGGAGCTATGTCATCGGGGGTCTGGTGGCCGGAGGAGCTCTGTCGCCGGCTCGCCGACCGCGGCCGATACGTGATCCGCTACGACCACCGCGACACCGGCAAATCGACCAGCTATGCCCCCGGAGAGGCGAGCTACACCGTGGAGGACCTCGCCGACGACACGGTCGGCGTGCTCGACGGCTACGGACTCGATCGCGCCCACATGGTGGGGATGTCGCTCGGTGGCTACCTCGCTCAGCTGGTCGCCCTGAAGTACCCCAGCCGCGCGCTAACGCTGACGCTGATCGCCTCGGAGCGGCTCGCGCTGGCCGATCCCGACCTGCCCTCGATGGACCCATCCATTATCGACTACCACGCGAGAGCCGCGGAGCTCGACTGGTCGGATCGTGACGCCGTCGTGTCCTACCAGATCGGGGCATGGCGGATCAACTCGGGATCGGCCCACGCGTTCGACGAGCAGGCGATCCGGGCGATGGCCCAGGCCGACTTCGGTCGCACGCCCAACCTGCTTACGACCTTCAACCACGCCGCCCTCGGCGACGCGATCGGATGGGTCGATCGCCTCGACGAGATCGACGTCCCGGCCCTGGTCGTCCACGGGACAGAAGATCCAGTGCTCCCGTATGCGCATGCGCTGGCGCTGGAGGCGGCGCTTCCGAAGGCCAGCCTCTTGACACTCGAGGGGACCGGACACGAGCTGCATCGGGCGGATTGGCCCGCCATCCTCGACGCCGTCGAGCAACACACCGCCTCACGGCTACGGGGCCCCCGGTCCATGCAAGCGGAGGCGGCACCCGCGGCCAGCGCTCGCTCCTCCTCCGCGCCGGGAGCGCAGGCGCCGGTCACGGAGGGTGATGGAGGCGCCGGGGACCAGCGCGGCTCGATCTTGGTACGGGATCTCCGCTCCGAGGAGATCCCCGAGGCGGTCGCTGTGCTCGCTCGCGGGATGCGGGACAACCCCCTGCACGTCGCCGCCTACGGGGAGGATCCGGAGCGCCGCCTGCGTTGTCACGCGCGCCTGATGCGCGCCCTCTTCCGTGCGTTTGCGGCCCAGCAGTCGATCTGTGCGATCCGGGGTGGCACGCTCGTCGGCGTAACCGGCGTGGCGCCGGCCGGGACATGCCAGGCGACGCCAACGCAGCGTCTCCGCCTGCTCCCCAGCCTCGTAGCGCTCGGCCCGCGGACCGCCGCCCGGGTGGGCAGCTGGATCTCGAGCTGGGCGAAGCACGACCCCCACGAGGCGCACGTCCACCTCGGTCCCTTGGCCGTCGACGCTCACCTGCAAGGGCAAGGGATCGGATCGCTGATCCTCCAGGAGCACTGCCGCCGGCTCGACAGCGGCCGCGAAGTCGGGTACCTCGAAACCGACAAGCGCGACAACGTCCGCTTCTACGAGCGCTTCGGCTTCGAGGTGATCGCCGAGGAGCCTGTAATCGGCGTTCCCAACTGGTTCATGCGCCGCGAGCCTAGGTCCACCGGCTCGTAACCAGCGACTCGCCAGGTACCCCGCGGCCGGCCCTTCGCGCTCGCCCTGCCGCGTCCGGCTCCGTGTCGCGTCGCGCAGCCGCCAAGGACGACGTTCTCAACTCGTGAGCAGGCCCTCCTCGGCGGCCACGCGCTCAAGCTCGGTGGGCGTTCCCGCCATGATCGTGCGGGCGTGCTTGGTCACCAGGTCGATCGGCCAGTTCCACCACGCTACGCGGAGCAATCGCGCGACATCGCCGTCATCGAATCGCCGACGCACGACGCGGGCGGGGTTGCCCGCCACCACAGCATAGGCAGGCACGTCGGCCGCCACGACGCTAGCGGCGGCGACCACCGCGCCGTGGCCGATCGTCACGCCCGGCAGCACCAGCGCTGCGTAGCCGAACCACACGTCGTGGCCGACCACCGTGTCGCCACGGCTGCGGGCGCCCATTACGAGGTCCATGGTCCGCTCCGCCCACGGCGGCCCGAAGATCCCGAACGGGAACGTCGACGGCCCCAGGTCGGCATGGTTGGCGCCCGGCAGGAGAAATCGCACGCCCGACGCGATCGCGCAGAAGCGGCCGATGATCAGTCGCTCGGGCCCGAAGCCATACAGCACCGCCTCCCGGTCGAACCCCAGCGGATCGTCGGGGTCGTCGTAGTAGCTGTACTCGCCCACCTCGACGTTGGGGTGACGCACCAGCGGCTTGAGAAACACCACACGCCGCTGACCCGCCACCGGATGCAACACCATCGGATCAGGGGCCTCGATCGCCATGCCCGGCAGCCTACGACCGACCCGCAACAAGCACGGCGCTCGCACCGTCAGCTGCCGCCCCATTAGTGCAACGCAGGACCCGCGAGATGCTTCCCCTGCGAAAAGCAGCGGTCGCGCCGTCGTTATCGCCCTCCATCCAACTCGGGCGTGGCGGCGATCATCCCAAGCACCAGCGAAGCGCTCCTGGTTCCGCCGTTGAAGCGAACGTCGCCAAGTTCCGGGGTCGGACGCCCGCTGGGACGAGCGTCCACCCACCGGCCCAGCCGCCGGGGGCGCGCTCGCTTCGCTCTACGTTTGCGCGAGCGTGAGTAGGCAGGCTGACACCCTCGGTGCTCGCGCAAAGGAGCACTCTGGTCACTGTGGCCTCCTTCCCAGGCCCCATTGCTGAGGCACTGGCCGGCGAACTCGCTACCGCCGACGATGTGCGAAAGACCCGCATCCTGCTGGTCCGCGCGCAGCTCACCGCACAACGATGATTCCGTCATCTGCCGTCGGTCTGCATGCCGACGACACGGCGGCCTCTTGGCGGCTGCACCATAGACATCGACGCCGCCGTCGTCGCGCGCGCCGACGCGCTCGGCTTTGCTCGCCGACCCTGAGCACAATCGGGGAGCTTCCAGGCGTACCGTCCCGTTTCCAAAGGGCCGGCGGGAGCGGTCAACCTGCCGCCCCTCCCGCTGCGCCTCTAGCCGCAGGGCACTCCCGTGTTATCGCTCGGCGGCGAAAGCAGTAGCGACCGGCTCGCCGCGAGGGCTCCCCCTCGTCGTCCAACGCGACAGTCAGCGGCGTCGGGAGCCGAGACGCCCGCTG
>JBKGUS010000624.1:0-17765 GCA_046462295.1 Thermoleophilaceae bacterium
CTCGTCGCCGCGCTGGCGCTCGTCTTCACCGCGGCGCCCGCGGCGGCGCAGACGCAGGCTCCGGCGCGGCCGCCGCCCGTGCCGGGCGCCGACGCGGCGATCGTCGTCGACGGGCGCGACGGCGACGTCATGTTCGCCAAGAACGCCGACGACCGGCAGTCGATCGCCAGCACCACAAAGCTGATGACCGCGCTCCTGACGCTCGAGGGCTCGCGGCCGCGCGAGGTGTTCACCGCGTCCGACTACGTCGCCGCGCCGGTGGAGTCGCAGATCGGACTTCGGCCGGGAGAGCGGATGACAGTGCGGGACCTGTTCGTGGCGCTCCTCCTCGAGAGCGCCAACGACGCCGCCGCCACCCTGGCCGAGCGCGTCTCCGGCTCGGTCGACGCGTTCGTCGCCGACATGAACGAGCGCGCCGCCGAGCTCGGCCTCGAGGACACGAGCTACGCGAACCCGATCGGCTTCGACGACCCGCTCAACTACTCGACCCCCCGCGACCTGGCGACCCTGACCAGGGAGCTGCTGAGCCGGCCGCGCTTCGCCCGCGTGGTCGACATGCCGGAGGCCGAGCTCGAGTCCGGCTCGCGGCCGCGCACGATCGACAACCGCAACACGCTTGTCGCGACCCACCCGTTCGTGACCGGCGTGAAGACGGGTCACACGCTGGGCGCCGGCTATGTGCTGATCGGATCGGCGACGGGCCGCGGCGGCGCGCGCGTGATCTCGGTGGTGATGGGCGAGCCGAGCGAGGCCGCCCGCGACGCCGACACCCTGAAGCTGCTCCGCTGGGGCATTTCCCGCTTCCGGCGCGTGCGGGTGCTCGACGAGCGCCGCACCCTGGCCCGCGCGGACATCGAGTACCGCGACGAGCGCGCCGCGTTCGTGCCGGCCCGCAACGCCGTGCTCACGCTGCGCGTCGGCGAGCACGTGCGCCGCCGGATCAGCGCGCCCGAGGAGGTCGAGGGGCCGCTCGAGGCGGGTACCCGCGTGGGCTCGGTGACGGTCCTCGTGGACGGCGAGCGCGTCCGCCGAATTGCGCTTGTCACGGCCTCTGATGTGCCCGAAGCGGGGACACTGAGGGTGCTCACTTCGGTGTTGGGCGTCCCCTTGACCGTGGTGCTGGTCATCGCCATCCTGCTCGGCGCCGCTCTCGCCGCGCTCACCCTTCGCCGCCGGGTCCGGCTTGTCCGCCGATGATCATCACCGTCACGCTCAACGCCGCGATCGACAAGACGCTGGCCGTGCCGAACTTCCGGCTCGGCCGGCGCCACCGCGCCGTGGAGCAGACCGCGATGGCGGGCGGCAAAGGCGTGAACGTCGCCCGCGCCCTGCGCGCGCTCGGCCAGCCGGTGATCGCCACCGGCGTGGCGGGCGGGCCCACCGGCACCCGCATCGTCGAGCACCTCACCGACGAGGGCATCCTCAACGACTTCGTACGCATCCGCGAGGAGTCGCGCACCTCGACCGCGGTGGTCGACCCCACGACCGGCGAGCAGACCGAGATCAACGAGCACGGCCCGCACGTGTCGGACCAGGAGCTCGACCTGTTCGTCGACAAGCTCCTCTACCTGGCCAAGGGCGCAGCCGTCTGCGTGTTCGCGGGTAGCCTGCCGCGCGGCGTCGACACCGGACTCTACGGCCGGCTCGTCGAGGAGATGCGCCGGCTCGGCGTGACCACCGTGCTCGACTCCGAGGGCGAGCCGCTGCTCACGGCCACGCGCAGGGGGCCGGACGTCGTCAGCCCCAACGAGCTCGAGGCCGAGGGGCTCGTGGGGCACGAGTTCTCGGACGAGGAGGACCGCCGCCGGGCGCTCGGCGAGATGGTTGAGATGGGCGCGCGCGAGGGCATCATCACGCTCGCCGACGGCTGCCTGGCCGTGCTCGGCGAGGGAAGTGACCGCAGCCTCTACCGCGCGACGCTCGAACCGCTCGAGCCGGTCTCGTCGGTCGGATCGGGCGACGCCCTGCTCGCCGGCTTCGTCGCGGCCCGCTACGGCGGGCGCGATCCGGAGCACTGCCTGCGCTTCGCGGTCGCCTGCGGGGCCGAGTCGACGCAGCATTTCGGGGCCGGTGTGCTGGAGCAGCGCGAGGTAGAGCGGCTGCTCCCGGAGGTGCGTGTGGAGACCTTCGAGGCCCCCGCGATCCAGGTGGGCTAACGTCAGGGGCATCGTCCGCTCGCGACCCTAGGATGCCTCCATGGAAGTAGAGATCGGGCGCGGCAAGAAGGGCCGCCGCGCATACGGATTCGATGACATCGCCATAGTGCCGAGTCGGCGCACGCGCGATCCGGACGACATCGACATCACCTGGATGCTCGGCCCGTATCGCTTCGAGCTGCCGCTGCTTGCATCGGCGATGGACGGCGTCGTCTCGCCCGAGACGGCCGCGATCCTCGGCAAACTCGGCGGCCTCGGCGTCCTCAACCTCGAGGGCATCTGGACCCGCTACGAGGACGCCGACTCGGAGCTCGAGCGAATCGCCGGCCAGCCCAAGGAGATCGCCACCGTGGAGATGCAGCGCATCTACTCGGAGCCGGTCAAGGAGGAGCTGATCGCCCAGCGAGTGCGCGAGATCAAGGACGAGGGGGTCGTGGCGGCCGCGTCGCTCACCCCGCAGCGCGTGCGCGACTACTGGGAGACCGCTTTGGAGGCGGGGCTCGACATCCTCGTGATCCAGGGCACGGTCGTCTCCGCGGAGCATGTCTCCACGCGCTCGGAGCCGCTCAACCTGAAGGAGTTCATCCGCGAGATGCCGGTGCCGGTGGTGGTCGGCGGCTGCGCGTCCTACGCCACCGGGCTGCACCTCATGCGCACCGGCGCGGAGGGCGTGCTCGTGGGCGTCGGGCCGGGCGCCGCCTGCACCACGCGCGGCGTGCTCGGCATCGGCGTGCCGCAGGCCACGGCGATCGCCGACGTCGCGGCGGCGCGCTCGCAGCACATGCTCGAGACCGGCGAGTACGTGAAGGTGATCGCGGACGGCGGCATGCGAAACGGCGGCGACGTGTCGAAGGCGATCGCCTGCGGCGCCGACGCGGTGATGATCGGCTCGCCGCTCGCGCGCGCCTCCGAGGCGCCCGGGCACGGCTATCACTGGGGCATGGCCACGTTCCACCCCTCGCTCCCGCGCGGCGCCCGCGTGAAGACCACGCAGAACGGGTCGCTCGAGCAGATCCTGCTCGGGCCCGCGCACGAGAACGACGGCACCTTCAACCTGATGGGGAGCCTGCGGACCTCGATGGCCACGTGCGGCTACGAGGACATCGCGGCCTTCCACAAGGCGGAGGTGATGGTGGCGCCGGCGCTGCAGTCCGAGGGCAAGCAGCTGCAGCGCGAGCAGGAGATCGGCATGGGGGCGACATCGGCGGCGGCGCCCGCTCCCGACGAGGCCCTGGTCGGCGAGTGAGCACACCCGCCGCGACCGAAGCCGCGCCCGCCGCGGCGGCTCCTGCCACACCCGCTTCGGCGACCGACGAGGTGCTCGTCCTCGACTTCGGAGGCCAGTACTCGCAACTGATCGCGCGCCGCGTGCGCGAGTGCGGCGTGTTCGCCGAGCTGCTCCCGCACCACGTTCCGCTCGAGGAGGTCACGCGCCGGAACCCGCGTGGGCTGATCCTGTCGGGCGGGCCCGCGTCGGTGTACGCCGACGGGGCGCCCAGGCTCCGCCCGGAGCTGCTCGAGCTCGGGGTGCCGGTGCTGGGCATCTGCTACGGCATGCAGGCGATGGTGCTGGAACTCGGGGGCCGCGTCGAGGGCGCCGAGGTCGGCGAGTTCGGCCGCTCGCGGCTCACTGTCTCGGAGGCGGGGCGCCTGCTGCGCGACACGCCCCCGGAGCAGTCGTGCTGGATGAGCCACCGCGACACGGTGTACGAGGCCCCGCCCGGATTCACGGCGCTGGCGGCCTCTACGGAGTCGCCGGTAGCCGCCGTCGAGCACGCGGACAGGGGCCTGTACGGGATCCAGTTCCACCCCGAGGTGGTGCACACGCCGTACGGCACGCAGATCCTCGAGACGTTCCTGCGCGACATCTGCGGCTGCGACATGGCGTGGTCGGCGGCGTCGGTCGTGGAGGAGCAGATCGCGCGCATCCGCGAGCAGGTCGGCGACGGCCAGGTGATCTGCGGGCTGTCCGGCGGCGTCGACTCCTCCGTCGCGGCGCTCCTGACTTACCGCGCCGTGGGCGACCAGCTCACTTGCGTGTTCGTCGACCACGGGCTCATGCGCAAGAACGAGGGCAACCAGGTGGTGGCCGCGTTCCGCGACGAGTTCAAGGTGCCCCTGATCGCCGTGGACGCCGAGGAGCGCTTCCTGGGCCGCCTGGCCGGGGTGACCGACCCGGAGCGCAAGCGCATGATCATCGGCGAGGAGTTCATCCGCGTCTTCGAGGAGCAGGCGGAGCGGCTCGGGAACCCGCGCTATCTGGTGCAGGGCACGCTCTACTCGGACGTGATCGAGTCGGGTGGCGGCACCGGGGCCGCGACGATCAAGTCGCACCACAACGTGGGCGGCCTGCCGGAGGACCTCGAGTTCGAGCTGGTCGAGCCGCTCCGGATGCTGTTCAAGGACGAGGTGCGCCAGGTGGGCGCGGAGCTGGGACTGCCGGACAAGCTGGTGTGGCGCCAGCCGTTCCCGGGCCCCGGCCTCGCGATCCGGGTGGTGGGCGGCGAGGTCACGAAGGAACGGCTTGAGATCCTGCGCGACTCCGACGCGATCCTCCAGGACGAGATCCGGAGCGCCGGTCTGTACCGCGAGCTGTGGCAGTCGTTCTGCGTGCTGCCGGGCGACCTGCGCAGCGTCGGCGTGCAGGGCGACGAGCGCACATATGGCTACGTCGTGGTCATCAGGGCAGTGACCAGCGACGACGCGATGACCGCCGACTGGGCCCGCCTGCCCTACGACCTGCTCGAACGGGTGGCCTCGCGAATGATCAACGAGATCGCGCAGGTGAACCGGGTGACGCTCGACATCACGTCGAAGCCACCCGGGACCATCGAGTGGGAGTAGGGCGCCGGCCCGGCGCCTCCACCAGGCGCTGATCCTCAGCCGGGGCGGCGCGGCCGGCGGCGAGGCCGAAGCCGCCGCCGTCGATCCGTCGGACGCTGCCGTCGCCGCTCTTCTTCCCTCGCCAGTTCTCGCTCCTCGCTCAGTCCTACCTCGAGGAAGATCAGGAGCACGACTGCGCCAAGGCCGAGGGTGATCAGCGCGATGGCGAGCACTTCGCCGGTCAACCCATCGACCAGGGCGGCGCAGATCGAACCAGCGACGACGAGCGCGGCTGCCGATCCAAATGCCAGGACGCGCGGGCGGGGCGCCACCGCTCGACCGTATCGCTTTGGGACACTGCGCCTCGTGGAGCCTGACTCACCGTGGTCACATCGCGTCGCCGGGCAGACGCGGGACCATGACCCGCGGGTCTGTCCCCAGTCTGAGGCGCTTCCGCGGAAGCGCGCGCGGGCGGTGCGGCGCAGCCGGGCGGTAGGCTCAATCGGGCCTTGAGACCGTGACCTCACGTGGCGATCGAGACTGCGGCGACCCTTCTGGAGCGTGAGCATGAGCTCGCGGAGCTTGCCGATGCGCTGGACGCGGCCGAGGCGGGCCGCGGCAACGTAGTGCTGCTGGAGGCGCCCGCTGGGCTCGGCAAGACGAGCCTGCTGAGGGCAACCGCGGAGGCTGCCGGCGACCGCGGCTTCACCTGCCTCCGCGCACGGGCCGGCGAGCTCGAGCGCGACTTTGCCTACGGCTGCGTCCACCAGCTGTTCGAGTCCGCCGTTGCGCGCGCGGACGATGCCGATCGCGAGCGGCTCTTCGGCGGCGCCGCTGCGCTCTCCCAGCCGCTGTTCGCGCCGGCCGAGGACTGCCCGCTGCCCGCCTCGGACGGCGCCTTCTCCGTGCTGCACGGCCTCTACTGGCTCCTCAACAACATCGCCGACGAGAGCCCCGTCGCGCTGCTCGTCGACGATCTCCATTGGTCGGACGCCGAGTCGCTTCGCTTCCTCAACTACCTCGCACCGCGGCTCGACGGACTCGCGGTTGCGGTGCTCGCCACGACGCGGCCGGGGGAGGGAGACACCGAAGCCATCGCACGTCTGGCCGCCGCCCCCGAGACGACCGTCGTCGGTCCGCGCCCACTGAGCACTGAGGCGACCGCCACGCTCTGCGCCAGGCGGCTCGGTACCGAGGTGGCACCCGAGTTCGCGGCGGCCTGCCGGGAGGCCACGGGCGGCAACCCCTTCTTCCTCGAGGCCCTTCTCCGCGAGGCGGGCGAGCGCGGCTTCCCCACCGACGCCGCCGGCGTCGAAAACGTCCGCGGGATCGGCCCTGCGGCGGTCGCACAGGCGGTCCTCCTGCGGCTCGCCGGTCGACCGCCGGCCGCCGGCGCGCTCGTGCAGGCCGCGGCCGTGCTCGGCGACGGCGCGGCGCCCGCCGAGGCGGCGCGCCTGGCGGGGCTGGACGAGGCAGAGGCGGCCGAGGCCGCCGATCTGCTCGCCGCGCTTGGGATCCTGACGGCAGCCGACGGTCTCGAGTTCGCCCACCCGATCGTCCGGGAGGCCGTCTACGGCGACATCGGGCCGCGCGAGCGAGCCAAGGCGCATGCGCGCGCGGCACAGATCCTCGCGGAGGCCGGCGCCCCCGAGGAGCGGATCGCCGCCCAGCTGGTGGAGGCGGACCCCGCGGGCGACCACGAGCGCGTCGAGGTCCTGCGGCGCGTTGCGGCCGCCGCACTCGTGCAGGGAGCGCCGACGGCGGCCGCCGCTTGGCTGCGGCGGGCGCTGGCGGAGCCCCCGGCGCCCGACCAGCAGTCCGCCGTCCTCCTCGAGCTGGGCTCCGCGGAGCTCCGCGTCGGCGCGCCCGAGGCGACCGAGCACCTTGCGGCGGCGGCCGGGATGCTCCGCGGCGAGCCGACTGAGCTTGCGGGGGCTGCCCGCCAGCACGCCCTTGCCCTCACCATCTCCGGCAGGGCAGACGAGTCACTGGCCGCGCTCGAGAGAGCGATCGAGGTCGTGGAGCCCGCGGACCGCGAGCTCGCCCTGACGCTCGAGGGCGAGCTGGCCTCGCACGCCCGGCAGGCGAGCGTGGATGCCCGCGCCCCTGCCATGGAGCGGCTGGAGCGGCACCGCGACCTCGACGGGTCCACGCCGGGCGAGCGCCTTGTCCTGGCGAGCCTTGCCTGCGAGCGCGCTCGGCGAAGTGAGTCCTCATCGGAAGCGGCGCGGCACCTGGAGGGCGCGCTCGCGGGGGGACGCCTGCTCGCCGAGCAGGACGTGGACGTGGGAGGGCCGTTCTACGACATCGTCGTGGGGCTGCTCGCCGCCGACGCGCTCGACGTGGCCGAGCGCGCCCTCGAGCAGGCCCTCGCCGATGCCCGCTCCCGCGCGGCGATCCCTGCCGTGGCGTATCTGACGAGCCGCCGCGGCTGGGTACTCCTGCGCCGCGGCGCGGTCGCGCAGGCCGAGGCCGACGGGCGGACGGCGCTGGAGCTCCTCACCGTCCACGGGATCCCGCTGGGCATCCCGTCCGCACTCGCCCTCCTGATGGAGGCGCTGGTCGAACGCGGCGAGGCGGATGCGGCCGCAGCCGAGCTTCAAGCTGCGGCCATCGGCGAGGAGATCCTGCCGGGGCCGACCAGCAACTTCCTGTTCGAAGCCCGGGGGCTCGTCGAGCTGGCACGCGCGCGGACGCGCGCAGGTCTCGACGACCTGTACGAGTTCGGCCGGCGCGACGAGGGGTGGGGCGTGGCGAACCCGATCGCGTCGCGCTGGCGGTCGCGCGCCGCCCTGGCACACCTGGCTCTGGGCGAGGTCGAGGAGGCGCGCGCCCTGGCTGCCGAGGACCTGGAGCTGGCGCGCCGCTGGGGCAGCGCTCGCGGGATCGGCATGGCGCTGCGAGCCTCGGCTCTCGTCGAGGGCGCGTCCGTCGACCGCCTGCGCGAGGCCGCCGACGTGCTCGCGGGCTCGCCGGCGCGGCTCGACCACGCCCGCGCGCTCGTGGACCTCGGCGCCTCGATGCGGCGCGACAACCGCCGCGCCGAGGCCCGCGCCTCGCTGGAGGAGGGCCTCGACCTGGCCGAGCGCTGCGGGGCCGCGGCCCTCGCGGAGACGGCCCGCACCGAGCTGCTGGCGGCCGGCGGCCGCTCGAGCGACCCGTACGGCGACCCGCTGGCGCAGCTGACCGTGTCCGAGCGCCGCGTGGCGGAGCTCGCTGCCGAGGGCCGCAGCAACCCCGAGATCGCGCAGGCCCTGTTCGTCACTCGCAAGACCGTCGAGACGCACCTAGGCCACGTGTACCGCAAGCTCGACATCGCCGGCCGCGGCCAGCTGCCGCAGGCCATGGCCGCGTCGTGATCTCAGGGAGCTGAATCGGGGAGCTCCCCGAGGCGGAAGGCCGAAGGCCGCCGTAGCTTCGGCCGCATGAGAGATCACCTGAAGCCAACACTGGTCATCAGCAGCACCGGCAAGACGGGGAGCCGGGTGACGGAGCGCCTCGAGGCCCGCGGAGTACCAACCCGCGCCGGCTCGCGCTCGGCGGATCCGCCGTTCGACTGGGAGGACCCGGGCACCTGGGCGGCGGCGCTCGAGGGCGCCGGCGCCGCCTACGTCTCGTACTACCCCGACATCGCCATCCCCGGCGCGGTTGAGGCCGTCACCGCCTTCGCCGAGACCGCCATGGAGCAGGACGTCCGGCGGCTCGTGCTGCTGTCCGGCCGCGGCGAGGAGGAGGCGCAGCGGGCCGAGCGCGCTGTGCGCGAGTCGGGCGCCGACTGGACGATCGTGCGCTGCAGCTGGTTCAACCAGAACTTCAGCGAGGGCTTCTTCGCGGCAGGGGTCGTGGCCGGCGAGGTCGTGCTGCCGCATGCCGCGGTCCCGGAGCCATTCGTCGATGTGGAGGACATCGCCGACGTGGCCGCCACGGCGCTGTCGGAGGACGGGCACGTCGGCCAGGTCTACGAGCTGACCGGCCCGCGGCTGCTGACCTTTGAGGAGGCCGTGGGAGAGATCGCCGCGGCCACCGGACGCGAGGTCCGCTACGTGCCGGTCTCGATCGAGGAGTACGCGGCGGCGGCGCGGAAGCACGGCGTTCCCGACGACGTCGTCGAGTTCCTCAGGTATCTCTTCGGCGAGGTGCTGGACGGCCGCAACGCCTCGCTCACGGACGGCCTGCAGCGGGCGCTGGGCCGCGAGCCGCGGGACTTCTCGGAGTTCGCGCGCGAGGCCGCGGCGGCTGGCGTGTGGAACGCCACGGAGAGGGTGGGCTGAGATGGACGGGTTCCTGTTCGGGCTCACGCTCGCGACGGCGGTCGCCTCAGGGCTCGTCGGCGGCGTCTTCTTCGCCTTCTCCAACTTCGTGATGGCGGCCCTCGGGCGGCTCCGCCCGTCCGAGGGCGCCGCCGCCATGCAGGCGATCAACATCACGGTGATCAACCCCCTGTTCATGACCCCCTTGTTCGGTACGGGTCTGGCGTCGCTCGTCCTGGTCGTGTGGGGCCTCGCCGACCTCGACGAGCCGTACGCCGGCTGGCTGATTACCGCCGGCGCGATCTACGTGATCGGGGACATCGCGACGACCGTGGGCTACCACGTGCCGCGCAACGATGCGCTCGCACGAGTGGATCCGGAGAGCGAGGAGGGCGCCCGCGTCTGGCAGACCTACCTGGTCGAGTGGACCCGGGGGAACCACGCGCGGACGGTGGCAGCGCTCGCCTCCTGTGCGCTCCTCGCGGTCGCGCTGCAGGCGGGCTAGGGGTCCAGACCCAGCTCGCGCAGCGCCTCGCCCGGCTCGCGGAAGGGTTGGTTGCGCAGCAGGCGGCCGTCCTTGAGGGTCCAGACGTGGTCGGTGCGCTCCGAGAGGATCGCGCCGCTCTCCTTCCCGCGCACGCGCATGCTCATCACGATCGCTACGCGGCCGTCCGGGCCCGGGACGATGTCGTGCACCACGACCCGCCACTCGGCCCAGGCGGACGCGATGTCGTCGAAGTACTCCCGAATGCCCTGATGGCCGTGGTACCTGCGCCCGCTGACCGCCAGAACAGAGAGGAACTCGATCTCCGGGTGGCAGACCGCCAGCGCCCCCTCGAGGTTCCCGGCGGTGATCGCCTCGGCGAACCTGCGCACGGGATACTCGCCGGGGGTCCCCATGACGCGCAGTATGCCCTTGCGCGCGGGTTTACCCTGGTTACAGCGATGCCTTTCGTCGCCTACGTCCACGCCGAGGATCCCGAGCCTCGACCGGAGGAGAGGCGGCCCTGGGAGCCGAACTGGCGCGTGTGGCGCTGGGTCGTGGCGGCGGCGTTCTTCGCCTACGGCGCGACCCGCACCGACGGAGCGATCGAGGCGCTGCTCGTGTTCGTGGTCTTCGGGCTCGTATGCCGCGCCGCGCTCGAGGCGCTGCCGAACGGCGACGGCCTGCGCGAGTACCGCCAGTAGGGCTCAGTCCGGCCAGAAGTCCTCGACGAGCTCCACGTCCGCCTGCGGATCTTCGGTCTTGACCGAGCACATGATCAGCACCGCGTCGTCCGGGCCGTCGTTCCAGACCGACCGGGCGACCTGCGGCGCCACGCGCACGAGGTTGCCGGCGGCGACGTCGAAGACCTCGTCCTCGAGCTTGAACTGCAGCGTGCCAGAGACGACGAAGTAGATCTCCTCCTGCGTCTTGTGCCGGTGGCCGTAGCTGCCCTTGCCGCCGGTCTGGGCCGGCATGCGCCGCCAGGTGAAGGAGACCTGCTCGTTCCCGAGGTCGCTGGCCGCGGTCATGCGCATCTCGCCCGGGTAGTCGCCGAGGACGTCGGGGATGTCGTGCAGTCGCCGGATGGCCCAGTCGGCCATTGCTACGACCAGCTGTCCCAGGCCTGCAGCGCGGGGAGCGGGTCGAACGGATCGCCGCCGTCGTACCAGCCGGGGGCGCCCCACAGCTCGAAGTGGAGGTGGCAGCCCTGCGCGTTCCCGCTGTCGCCGACGGAGCCGATGCGCTGCCCCGTGAAGACTCGGTCTCCGGCCCGGAACGGCGAGGGCTCGGCGAGGTGCATGTACGCGTAGTCGACGTCGCTCCCGTCGCCGTCGATCACGATGTAGTGGCCGGCCGCGGCGTGGTACTGCGTGAACTTCACTCGCCCGCCGCGCGCGGCCACCATGCGGGTGCCGCAGCTCGCGAAGACATCGTGGCCCTGGTGCGAGTGTCCGGCCCGTCCGGCGCCGAACCCGGCTCCGCTGCCGCCGAAGTCGTGCTTCCCGCGTACGGGGAAGACGTGGTCGTAGAGGTCGAAGGCGTCGCGCTCGAGGTCGCCGGCCTGGGCGCTGCGCGCGACCGCGCCGGTCGGGGTGGACGCCGTGAGCCGGAACGAGTAGCGCCCGGGTGCGGCGGCTGCGCGGCCGAGGCGCCCGTTCCAGGTCACGCTCCCCGCCTCACCGGCGGCTGGCGGGGCGGGAGCCCAGGTCTTCACGACCGAGCCGGCGACGCCGCTCACCAGCTCGACCGTCATCGCGGACGGCACGGGGCCGCTCACGCGGTAGGAGAAGGTCACCGCACGGCGCGCGCCCACGTAGGCCTTCGTGCGGCTCGTGCCCGTCTCGATCACCGGAGCGCCGGCGTCGGCCGGGCCGGGCACCGGGCTCAGGACGGCGTTGGGGGCGGGAGGCGGCGGCGGGAGGATCAGGATGGGCCCCGAGCGCGGCGAGGTCGCGCCCTGGGCGGTGGTCACACTGACCGGGCCGGTCACGGCGGCGCCCGGCACTCTCGCCCGGAGGAGGGTGTCGCTTCCGGGCCGAACGGGCGTCGTCACGTCATCGCGCTTGCCGTAGCTGCCGTGGAACCGCACCTTGGCCGCGGAGGCGAGGCCGGAGCCGCTGATCTTCAGCGAGCTGCCGCCCCGGGCGCGCTTCTTGGTCGCGCACTTGCTGACGCAGCTCACCTTGACGACCTTCGGCTGGGAGACGAAGACGCCGCCTCCTCCCGACGTCTGCGCCGCGGCTGCCGGGGCCAATGCGCCCAGGCAGAGGACGAGCGCGCTCACGCAGCGGCCCGCGGCAGGGTGGATGTCTCGCAACTCCTCCGGCCTCTCTTCTTCCGGCCTACGGGGTTAGCTGACGGGCTCGCGCCTGAAGAGCGGCGCTACCACCGGGACAATCCGGTGGATTCGCCCCCTCGGAGACCTGGTTCGACGGCCTCCGAACGGTTCCCCCGCTCCCCTCCGGCTGACGGCACTCGGCCGGCGGGGACTCGGCAGGCTATGGATGACGGCGGGCACTATATACCCGCAATGGGCGGATCGAAGCTCTACACTGTTCTGCCGCGCCGCCGCGAGGCGGCTTTCCTCTGATGAAGACGTATGTGGCGACACCTGCTTCCCGCGAGCGCAACTGGCTCGTGGTCGACGCGAGCGGCCAGACGCTGGGCCGGCTCGCGACGCGGATCGCCGATGCCCTGCGCGGCAAGCGCAAGCCCGAGTACACACCGCACGTGGACGTGGGCGACTTCGTGATCGTGGTCAACGCCGAGAAGATCGCGGTGTCCGGCAACAAGCGCGAGGAGAAGCGCTACTACAGGCACTCGGGCTACCCGGGCGGCCTGCGCAGCCGCACGCTCGAGGAGATGCTCGCGCGCCGCCCCGAGGAGGTGATCCGGCTCGCGGTCAAGGGGATGTTGCCCCGCAATCGCCTGGGCCGGGCGCAGCTCCGCAAGCTGAAGGTGTACGCCGGGCCAGACCACCCGCACGCCGCCCAGAAGCCCGAGCCGATGGAGGTACCCAGCTGATGGCCGAGGAGCGCGACGACCTGCCCCAGGAGCCGGAGTCCGGCGCCCCGGAGGAAGAAGCTCGCGAGAGCGAGGCCGTCGGCCCGGAGATCGGGGGCATGGAGGACCTGGTCGCGCAGAGCGGTGGCGGCCAGGCGGAGGAGCCCGCCGCCGAGGAGCCCGCCGAAGGCGAGCCCGCTCCCGCGGAACCCGCTCCGGAAGGGGCGGCCGAGGAGCCCGTTGCGGAGGAGCCCGCCGCCGAAGGCGAGCCAGTCGCGGACGAGGACCGCCCCCCGCCCGAGCGCCGGCCTCGTCGTGACCGGCGGCAGGCCGAGGCCGAGGAGGAGGTCATCCCGGGCATGCACCTCGAGCCGGACCTCGTGCTCGAGGAGGGTCCGCGCGAGGAGAGCGAGTACGGCGAGTACGGCGAGGCGGAGGACTACGAGAGCACCGCTGTCGTCGACGAGGACGCCGCGGAGGCGCCGCCCGAGCCCGAGCCGGTCGTGCACACCCCACTCGACCTGGCCGCCGACGCCCGCTACAACGCGACCGGTAAGCGCAAGAGCGCGGTCGCCCGCGTGATCCTGAAGCCGGGCGAGGGCACCTACAACGTCAACGGCCGCCACCTCGACGAGTACTTCCCGCGCGTCCGGCTCCAGCGGATGGCCCGCCAGCCGCTCGAGGCGGCCGGATATCAGACCCGCATGGACGTCGTGGCGCGCATCCACGGCGGAGGCGTCTCGGCGCAGGCCACCGCGCTGCGGCACGGCATCGCCCGTGCTCTGGTCGAGGCCGACCCCGCCCTGCGCGGCGAGCTGAAGCGCCGCGGCTATCTCACGCGCGACCCGCGCGTGAAGGAGCGCAAGAAGGCCGGCCTCAAGAAGGCCCGGAAGCGGCCGCAGTTCTCGAAGCGCTAGAGCCGCCCATGGAGGGGGGCGAGCGCGTCGCGCAGGGGGGCAGCCCCCTGGCGGAAGGCGGCCCGGCCGCGGAGGGTGGCTCGGCCGCGGAAGTCGGCCCGCCTGCTGCGTCCGCCACGCCGCGCAAGCTCTTCGGCACCGACGGCGTCCGCGGCGTTGCCGGCGAGTTCCTCACCGCCGAGCTCGCCACGGCACTGGGGCGTGCCGCCACCCGCATCTCGCCGGCAGAGGCGCCGCAGGTCCTCATCGTGCGCGACACGCGCGAGTCGGGTGAGATGCTCGAGGCGGCGCTTGCCGCCGGTGTCGCGGCCGGCGGCGGCCACGCCCTCCTCGGCGGCGTCCTTCCCACCCCTGGCGCGTCCGTGCTGGCGCTGCGCTTCGGCTTCGACCTCGCCGCCGTCGTGTCCGCCTCGCACAACCCCTACGAGGACAACGGCATCAAGTTCTTCGGTCCCCAGGGCACCAAGCTCGATGACGACCAGGAGGCCGAGATCGAGCGCCTGCTCCACGAGCCCGCCACCGGCAGCATGGGCCGCGTGCGCGAGCTGCACGGCGCGCCCGGCGACTACCTGCGCGAGCTCGAGGCCCGTTTCGCCGGTCTCGACCTCTCCGGCCGCCGCGTGCTGCTCGACTGCGCCAACGGCGCCACCCACCGCGTGGCGCCGGAGATCTTCCGCCGCCTCGGCGCGGACGTCGACGCCGTCGCGGTCGAGCCCGACGGCCGCAACATCAACCAGGGCTGCGGCTCGACCCACATCGAGGGGCTCGCAGCTCGCATGCAGGACCACGACGTCGGCTTCGCCTTCGACGGCGACGGCGACCGCGTCCTGGCGGTCGACCGGAACGGGATCGTCGTTGACGGCGACGAGCTGATGGCGATCGCCGCGCTCCACCTGCGCGCGCGCGACCGTCTGCCGGGCCCCGGGGTCGCGGTCACGGTGATGACCAACTACGGCTTCCACCGCTCGATGCGAGCGCACGGTGTGGAGGTGGCCACCACCCCGGTGGGCGACCGCCACGTCCTGGCGGAGCTGCTCCAGCGCGGCTGGGCGCTCGGCGGCGAGCAGTCGGGCCACATCATCGACACGGGGTTCGTGCCGGCCGGCGACGGCACCGCGGCGGCGCTGCTGGCGCTCGAGGCGCTGGGCAACCGTGACCTGGCCGACCGCGACGCGATGGAGAAGCTGCCGCAGCGTCTCATCAACGTGCCGGTCGCCGATCGCGACGCGCTCGGGGGTGCTACAGCGGTGTGGGCAGGGGTGGAGGAGGAGTCCGCGCGCCTCCAGGGACGCGGCCGGGTGCTGGTCCGGCCGTCCGGAACGGAGCCCCTCGTGAGGGTGATGGTCGAGGCCCCGCGCGAGGATGAGTGCCAGGAGATCGTTGATCGTCTGGCGAACCTCGTTAAGGCAGAGCTAGGCTGACAATCCCTCATGTGCGGAATCATCGGATACGTAGGGCCACGCGAGTGCCGCGACCTCCTCCTGGAGGGGTTGCGCCGGCTCGAGTACCGCGGCTACGACTCGGCTGGCCTGTCGGTCATCCGGAACGGCTCGGTGGGGAGCGTCCACGCCGTCGGAAACCTGGAGCGGCTGCACGACGCGGTGGCCTCCACCAACGGCGACCTGCGCGGTTCGACCGGCATCGGCCACACCCGCTGGGCAACGCACGGCCGCGTGACGGAGGCGAATGCGCACCCGCTGCGCGACAGCTCCGGCCGGGTCCACATCGTGCTCAACGGGATCGTCGAGAACTGGGCCGGGCTGCGTGAGCGCCTGATCGCCGGCGGCGCCGACTACACGTCGGAGACCGACGCCGAGGTGGTGGCGCACCTGATCGCCGAGCACCTCGTCGAGATCGGCGACCTGGCCGAGGCCGTTCGCCTCGCGTACAACGAGCTGCGCGGCCACTACGCGTTCGTCGCGATGTCGGCCGACCACCCCGGCGTCATCGTGGGTGCCCGCAAAGAGTGCCCCCTGGTCGTGGGGCTGGGCGAGGGGGAGAGCTTCATCGCGTCCGCCATCCCGGCGTTCCTGGCGGAGACGCGCCGCGTGCAGCTGGTCCAGGACGACGAGATCGTGGAGATCACTCCCGACGGCGCGCGCTTCATCGAGCCCGCCGCCGGCGGCCCGATCGAGCGCGAGGTCGACGAGGTCGACTGGGACGACGAGGCCGCCGAGAAGGGCGGCTTCGAGACCTTCATGCTCAAGGAGATCCACGAGCAGGCGGACGCCGTGGCCGAGACGCTCGCCGGCCGTCTGCTCGACGACGGGGTCGACCTGGGCGACATCGGCATCTCGGACGACTTCCTGCGCGATGTGCGCCGCGTGGTCATCGTGGCCTGCGGCACCTCGTACCACGCCGGCCTCGTTGGCCGCTACGCGATCGAGTGGTGGTCGCGTCGGCCGGTGGAGATGGACATCGCCTCGGAGTTCCGCTACCGCAACCCGGTGCTGTCGGAGCGCGACCTCGTGATCGGCATCTCTCAGTCGGGCGAGACCGCGGACACGCTCGCCGCGATGCGCCTGGCGCGCGAGCGCGGCGCCAAGGTGCTGGCTGTGACGAACGTGATGGGGAGCCAGGCCACACGCGACTCGGACGGCGTGATCTTCACCCGCGCCGGCCTCGAGATCGGGGTGGCGGCGACGAAGACGTTCGTGGCGCAGGTGGCAGTGATGCAGCTGTTCGCACTGAAGCTGGCCGGCCTGCACGGGACGCTCGAGCCGGAGGTGGTGCGCAAGCTGATCGCGGACCTGCGGCGGATGCCGCACCTGATCTCCGAGACGGTGGAGAAGATCGACGCGCCGGTGCGCGAGATCGCGCTGCACTGGAAGGACGCCGGCTTCTTCCTCTACCTGGGCCGCCACGCCGGGCTGTCGATCTGCCTCGAGGGCGCGCTGAAGCTGAAGGAGATCTCGTACATCCCGACGGACGCCTACGCGGCCGGGGAGATGAAGCACGGGCCGATCGCCCTGCTCGACGAGCGGACTCCGGTGGTGTGCGTGGCGACGGAGTCGCCCGTGCTCGACAAGGTGGCGTCGAACATCGCCGAGGTGCGCGTGCGCGGCGCCCACGTGATCGCGGTGGTGACGGACGGGACGCCCGTGGACGCCGAGGAGACGATCGCCATCCCGCGCACCGACTGGCTGCTGCAGCCGATCCTGGCGATCGTGCCGCTGCAGCTGCTGGCGTACCACATCGCCCGAGCGCGCGGCCTGAACGTGGATCAGCCGCGCAACCTGGCGAAGACCGTCACGGTCGAGTAGGCGCGGCAGGCGCTAGACTCGTTCGAGAGGTCGAGCGTCCGTTCGACTGAAAGCAGTGCTCCGCGTTTCCGCAGTCGTTGCCTTCGAGCACCCTCCGCGTTTCGCCGTGCACATACCCCGGAGGGGGACAGAATGGCAACAGGAACCGTGAAGTGGTTCAGCGACGACAAGGGCTTCGGCTTCATCACGCCGGATGAGCCCGGCAAGGATCTGTTCGTGCACCACAACGCGATCCAGAGCAGCGGCTTCAGGTCACTGGCCGAGGGCGCGAAGGTGAGCTACGACACCGAGCAGGGCCCCAAGGGGCCGGCAGCTGCGAACGTCCAGACGCTCTAAGGCGCGACGCGGCGATGGCCTCAACCGGTAAGCGGAAGACCACAATGGCGAAGCTCAACCGTGAACGCCGGCTCGTCGAGCGGCGGCTCGAGAAGCAGGCCAAGAAGCTCGCGAGGAAGCAGGCGTCGGCACATCGACCACGGGACGATTCACCGAGCGGTCCTAGCACGTCCACGTAACAGCGCGGCCGCTACTCGTGCAGGTAGCGCTCGCGCTCGGCCTGCGTGAGCTCCCGGGTGACTCGCCGCTCCGCCAGGGCCAGCAGCTCGTCGAGGTCGCCGCAGACCTCGCAGCGGTGGAGGCGGGCCTGGTCGTCCGAAACGAGGACCTTCCGGCCGTCAGGGCTCATATCCGCACCCCGGGCGTCACGCAGGGTGAGGAGGATGTCGCCGCTCGTGACGCTCCAGATCCGCACGGTCTCGTTGACATCCCTCGTGGCGAGCAGGCGGCCGTCCCGGTCGTACTCGACCGAGGCGACGCCGTTCCTGTGGTCTCCCAGCTCCATTTCGAGCCGGCCGGTGGACGCGTCC
>JBKGUS010000625.1:0-7020 GCA_046462295.1 Thermoleophilaceae bacterium
GGCCGCCTCCTTGGCGGTCACCAACACCTTTCTTACGCAACGGCCGCCAGTGTCGTGTCCTGCGGCGCGCCTCGCGCGCATCGTTCCGGTCCGAAGGGGTGGTCACCGATAAGAGTGCGGACACCCAGCGTCCCGTGGGAAACGTGATAGTCGCGGCGCCGTGGCACGTCCACGCGCACGTGGAGCGCATGGAGCGCGTGGGCAGTGGGCTCACAGTCCGCCGGAGGGAGGTTCGAATCCTCCCGGCCCATTCCCCAGCCGCTGCGACGGTGCTGGGTTCCCGCCAGGGCGAAGGCGCTGATCCCAACAACCGCCAATGGGTCTACGGCGGTTAGCCGTCGTTGTTGCAGTCGGACGCTGGAGACCTGTAGAGCTGCTGGATGCACCACTCGAGTTGCTCCACGGCACGGATGGCGGCTTGCGGCACCGCTCTGCCTCGGGCTTCCGTTCGCCGCCGTGATCGCCTCACAGACCGGCGGGGGCTTGGGCAGCGACGCGGCTGTGGCGGCTCGACGCGCGGGCGACCGCCCGGCTCGCGCTGCGCCCGGCTTTCTGGCCCAACTCCTGGCTGCTAATCAGGCGGGCAGGCCGGATGGACGGGGATGCCGGGCGGCTTCGCGGGGCGGAACCGTTTGTATGGATCGGCCTCGGGTAGCGCGACTGCATCCCGCAGATCGCCGAACTTGTCTGCCACCGCTGTGGCTCGCTGACACAGATACCGCTCGGAGCCGAGGGCGGCACCATGCCGTTCTGCGACTGTGGTGGGCACCGGCAGATCGTTCGAGTCAAGCATGCGGGTTCGCCGCCAAGCGAGCGGCCGCCACGCCCTTTGCCGCGGCCGCGCGTACCGCGGCGTTGAGAGCGTCGCGACTCGGATCGGTGTCAACCCGCTCCCGACCGCTGGGTGGGACACGGTTTGTCCCGCTGCTGTGTCTCGCGCCGTGGGCGTCTCTCGGCTGGTCCCCGCGGGTGCTGCCGACATGCCCGGGTATGCCGGCAAAGAGAGAGCCGCACCGCCGCCACGGACCTAACAGGGGGACTGGCAGACGGGGCGGCTCTCGTACCGACGGAACCTAGGACCAGCTGGCGTACGCCCTGGTTACAGCCCCGACCGAGCGGCTGGTCCTGCGCGAGGCTGGTCGGTCAGCAGCCGCACTGTGAGCGGCCCGTCCCGTCTCGCTAGACAGGGGACCCCGGGAGCGGAGACCACAGAGCCCTATGTCGGGAGCCGGCGAGAGCCTCGCAGGCCGCGGCCAAGCTGTCCTCGCCCGACTGCCGATTACCGGTCTCTCGGATCGGCGGTCCGGGAAGTCGAGCTCGGGAATACCGAACTCATCAAAGCCCGTCACTACGGCCACCGTGGTGGCGGATCCAATGAGCGGGTCTCCCGCTCGACTCACCAACAAGGAGGAGGCAGCATGAGGAAGCTGAGAAAGCAGGACCCGATCAAGCCACAGGAGCCGGCATCGATCAAGCCGGAGCAGCCCGAGTCGCCGGGGCCGGAGGACCCGGAGTCGCTGGTCGGCTGGTATTTCCACAGCGACGTCTGGCGCGGCTGGCACGGCCTCGTCGCCGCGGAGCCGGCGCCCGGCACCTACCTCGTCGTGCTGATGTCGTGGGAAGACGGCGAAGCGACCCACGCTCAGCTCGTGCGGCTCGCGGACATGGCCGGCTGGCATTTCTATGACAACGCCGACTGGATGGCGTTCCAGTACGAGCACGGCGGCGTCCGCGAGCGTTGGGAGCGGCAGCGCGAGCCGGTCGGCGCAGCGGAGTAAGCGGGCGGTAACCCGATCCGGAGGTCGCGGAGCGGCTCAAGGCGGCCCGCAGTGAGCCCAAGCCGACCCCTGCACAGCGAGGACTGCCGGCGCCGAACGACATCCCGGTGACGGCCCGGATCGGTGGACGCGAGCCAGTCGATCGGGTTGTTCTCGACCTCGGCTTCGGCGGGCTCTGGGAAGAGCCAGCCTGCGCTCCGCCCTTCAATGGCGCTAGCTTCCACGGCTTGGCACTCAGACCGACGCCCTTCGACGGCCGGTGCGGATGGAGCGGGCGTTCTGGAGCACCACGGGCCCTGCGCGGGCCGTCACGTATCCGAGCTTCCACGTGGACGGTGTGGTTGCCGGTTCTGTTCAGCCGTTCGAGTAGGTCAGGCCGTCGCTGTCGCGGATAGCTTGAGCGCTCGAGCATCCGATCTTGGAAATTTCTCGTGCAGAACGCCCGCTCCGGTTTCTACGGGAGGTGCCCGGCAAGCAGGAAGCATGGTTGACTCAGGTGTTTGCCGGATTTGTGGGAAGCCGATTGATGTTGCCGCGGGCGAGGCGACAGACGTGGATATGGAGACGGGGTCTCTAGTCCACGCGTCGTGCATCGAGGAGCAGCGATCCGCCGGGTTACCCGCCAACAGCAGCGGCTGACCGTGCCGAAGCCCGTACGGGGCCACGCGCGCCGACCAGACGTCCACGAGCGGCGCCCTCGGACGCTGCCTTCACGACGGCTTAACCCCTTGCTCTTCCGAGGGTCCGCGCCGTAGCCGGTGACTTCGATCGCGCCGCGGCCTCCGCCCGACTCCTCAGTGTGACCACGGGCCCCGGGGTGCCGCCAGGCGCGCTCCTGCTCCGTCGGGCCCGTCTCCCGCAGGCGGCCGTACTCATGCTCCGTCCGGGCGATGGCCTCTTCAAGCGGGAGCCTCGCGAGCGAGCGGACGGGTAGCGGGGCCAACTCAGTCTTCGCCCTGTCGATCCAGCGGCCCAGCTCCTCGTTGTAGTCGTCCACGGTGACCCCCCACCCAGGTCGCAGAGGCAGTTCTCGCGTCCGGCGCCGAACCGAGAACTACAAACAGGTCCTACCCGGACAAGGCTATTCCGCTCGCGACTCCCGCCTCCCCTAGCCGATCGCCAACCTGGTCACCGTGCGCTTACTGATGCGTCTCTCGCTGCGGCCATATCGCCGCTAGGGGGCCCGGTTGCCTCGTCCCGGGTCGATTCGAACCAGGGTCGGCCGGCTACTCTGACGACGTCTCGTTCGGCGGACCTTCCCCGTAGATCGTGACGACCGACTCCAGCAGCATGTGGTTGGGAACCCGCACGCGTCCGTCGCTGGTGCGGATCACCGTTGCGTCCGTGTCGATGACGACGATCTGACCGCTCAGGTCGCCGACACGGATCGTGTCGCCGACTGTGAAGGCGGCGCGGATGAAGCGACCCGCGTTGAGCGCGCGTGCAACCTCGCGGCCCCCGAGCCCAAAGGCGATCGCAAACGTTGCGGCCACCGCCGCCAGCACGATCGCGATGACCAGGGTGAGCACCTCAGCCGAAACGCCCACCTGCGCGGCGGCCGTGATCGCGAACAGCGCGAGCGTTGCAGCCTGGGCGAGCTGACCCAGGGGCACGGGAAAGTCCATCTGATAGGTAAGCCGATCCACCCGCTCCCGGACGAGGCCGGCGAGGATCACCCCGGCCAGCATCAAGGTGAGCGCCACCAGGACGTTCGGGAGGAAGAGCACGGCCTCGTTGAGCGATTCGCTCAGCGGCTCGAGACCTAGGAGCGTGAGCGCCGCGAAGACGACGATCACGCTGAGAACGATCGTAACGGCCGTTCCGATGACCTGGGCCAAGGAGGGAGAGACCCCGGCCCGAGCAAGCGTGTCGCTGACCCGCCAGCGCGCTCCGAGGTCATCAACGCCGGCGGCCCTTAGTGCCCGGCGCACGAGGCGCCCAAGCAGACGGGCCACCAGCAGTCCCACCAAGAGCAGCGCCACCGCACCTGCCAGCTGAGGAAGGAAGTTGCCGAGGCTCTTGCCGGCCTGTTCCAAGATGCTCGTCGCCAATGTCATTGTGTCCTCCGGGGTTCGAGCAGTACGTGCATGGCCGTTACGACGGCTTGGCCGAAACCGCCGGCTACGTCGAGGTATGGCCGCGCCGCTGCCTGCCAGCGGGCCGTGCGAACGATGTTGCCCGCGAAGTCCTCAGGCGCCTGCGGAGGGTGCGCTCGCAGGGAGCTGAGGTGGTCGAGAAGGCTTCGCTCGACTGGAGTCTGGGCGTCTCCACCGGAGCTGTCCGTCATTCGGGCAGCTCCCAGTCGTAGGTGTTCCGACGCAGCAGGTCGATCATCTCTCCACGCGCACGGTGGAGCCGCCCCTTCACGCTGCCCAGCGGCGTCTCGGTTACCGCCGCGATCTCCTCGTAGGTCAAACCCTCGATGTCGCGGAGCACGAGCACTACACGATGAGGCGTGGCGAGCAGTCGCAGCTTCGCCTCCAGTCGCTGCCGCCGTTCGTCTCCCTCCAGCAGATCCGCCGGCGTGCGTTCCCGCTCCGCATCCCGCGCCTCGACCACAGGGTCGAGCGCGTCGACCGGCTCCGGTCGCCGCCGCGCCGCCTGGTTCAGCGCCACGTTGTGCGTGATTCGAAGCAGCCACGCGCGAAACGGTGCGTCCCCGCGAAATCCACGAAGCCGGTGGAAGGCACGGAGGAACACGTCCTGGCTCACGTCTTCGGCCTCGGCAGGCCCGACCGTGCGGGCCGCCACGCGATAGACGACATCTCGGTGGCGCTCGACAAGCGTCTCGAAAGCCGTGAGGTCGCCGGCCACTGTGCGATCGACCAGCTCCCGGTCGGGGTCCATCGCGCTGCCATTACCCACGCGGGCCAGCTCTCGACACACCCATTTCCTGGATAGGACCGAGCCTGCTCGAGCTCGGTTACAGCCACGCCTCAGGTTGTGTAACCCGCCGGGCGCTCGCCCTGTCTGGATGGGTGCGGGAGACAAACGAACCGGTCACCAGGGGAGGAGATCGCAGTGCTCACAGCAGCAGTCGAGATATCGGACAGCATCCAGCGCGGGCTCGATGACCTGATTGGCTTTCTACCAAGGCTCGTCGGCTTCCTACTCATCCTGCTGATTGGCTATCTCGTGGCCAAGGCGCTTCAAAAGCTCATCACCGCAGGTCTCGAGAAGGTCGGAACGGATCGAGCTCTGACGGCGGGAGCGAGCGGTACCTACGTCGAGCGAGTGATGCCGGATGCCTCGCCCTCTCGGGTGATCGGGAGGGTCGTCTTTTGGTTCGTGCTGCTCGGTGCGCTCTCGATCGCGATCACCTCGCTGGGGATCAACGCGCTCAACGACTTCTTGGCCGATGTGTTTGGCTACCTGCCGAACATCGTGGCGGCCATTCTGATCTTCGTCGTCGCCAGCGCGCTCGCGGCTTGGCTGGGCCGGACGGCGTCCAGCCTCCTGGGTGACACGCCCACGGGAAAGCTCGCCGCGACTGCATTGCCCGTTCTGGTCATGGCGATTGCGGTGTTCATGATCTTGAATCAGCTGAAGATCGCGACCGACATCGTGGTCATCACCTATGCAGCGCTCATGGGCGCAGTGGCGCTCGGCATGGCGCTGGCCTTCGGATTGGGCGGCCGCGACGTGGCCTCGCGGATGTTGGAAGACGCGTACAGAAGCGGCCAGGAGGCGAGGGCCCAGCACCGCGGCACGCGCTACCAGCGAAGCGCAGGATCGACGGCTCTCGGTGCCGACGCAGAACGGCGGCCGGCGGGCACGTAGCGGGCCGGGAGACCCTCGCCGAAGCTCGGGCGCGTCAGCGGCGGCCCGCAGCCCGTGTTTCGAGGTCATGTGGCCGGGCAGTTCCGCCATCACGGGCAAGAGCTCTGATCAGGTATAGACGCCCGCCGCCGCACAAGGGCCCGACAGAGTTGTGCTCGGCGAGACGACCACGTCGGTCAGAGGTCCGGCTGACACTCGGCACTGGGCGCTCCCGCATTTGGGAGGAGCAGTCATGCTGGCTTGCGGGGACGGCCGGGGCGAGATTGTCCCTCGCGGTGCTTCTCGTTGTGTGGGCGAGCAGCGCCTGATCCTGGTGGTAGAGGACGACGAGCCGACGCGCGCGTTCCTGCTCGAGAACTTGGCTGCGGACGGTTTCCGGGTGGCCAGCGCCACGAGCGCGGCCGAGGCGCTGCGGGCGATCGAGGTCCGCCAGCCCGCGCTCGTTGTGCTAGATCTGAGGCTCGAGGGCAGCAGCGGCCTCGACGTGCTCGACCGCGTGCGCTCAGCCGACGGGCTGGCCTCGCATCGACCCGGACCTGCCCGTGATCGTCCTCACCGGCCGCTCGGGCGACGCGGACAGGGTCCGGAGCTTCGTGCGCGGAGCCGACGATCACCTGAACAAGCCGTCGCGTTATTTGTTTCAGCGGTGTAGAGCCGTGTTCGTAACTGGCGGTGCTCCCATGGGGAAGCCGGGTCTGCGGAACCTCGTCCGGGACGGAGACTGCTCCTTCGACGAGGAGCAGCGGTCTGAGCCTCCGCTCCTGTTCGTCGTCCATCGCGGTTGTCTGAGGTGCCGCGGCTCGCGCACTCGCTTTCGTTGCGGAGCAGCGGGCGGCGCGGATCACAAGCGCGGGCCAGTTCCGCGAGTTCGACGAGCCCGGGTTCGCCAAGACGGTCTACAACCTCTCGGCCCGCGAGCTCGATGCGAACAAGACGCTTCTTTCCGGCCTTATGCGCACCGCTACCACCGACGAGCACGCGCGCCGCTGGTTCCGCCGCTACTGGACGTTCGGCGTTGGCTCGGGAGCGCACATCCTCGTCGGCGCCCTGCTCGACTCGGCACGGCGCGCGGCCGAGGGCGACTGCGACGAGTAGCCGAGGCGTGCATGGAAGGCGGTTTCGTCAAGACGCGCCCCCTACGGCCGCTGGAGGCCGTGCGGGCCTTCGGCGTGATGCTCGGCGGGTCGATCGCTCTCGCCGCCGCCGCCGCGGCGAGCAGCGTTGCCGTCGCCCGCGCCTTCATGTCCGTGCGCCGGCCCGCGCCGCTGGCGCTGTTCGGCACGGCCGGGACCCCTGCCGACACGGGTACTTCGTCAATATCAGTTGATCGTCGTGCCTCCCTGGGCCTTGCCGCTGATCGTGCTCGCGGTCACCACCCCGATCCTGGTGGCCTGGCTGACGGTCGGGCCGTCGTTCGGCCTGCTGATGGCCGGTCTCGTGGGGCAGGCGGTCGTGCTCACCG